>NZ_JBBNLO010000026.1:0-32171 GCF_040092405.1 Collinsella sp. CLA-ER-H2 | reverse complement strand
ATATGACGGCGTCGCGAGAGCGGCGCCGTTTCTGGTTTGTGGGGGCCGCCGGCGGATTCGGGCCGTCGACACCCGCGTCACCAATTTCCCCGCGGGGGGAGTTTTCGAATCCGCCCGGGGGCACCAGAGATTTATTGAGCCTGGTACCGCCATGGTGCCGGGCTCTTCTGGTTTAAAGCCGCGTTCATCCATGGGCGGCAATCCCACATCAAAAGAAAAGCGCCCGCTTGCTGGGGGAGCAAGCGGGCGCTTCTGAGCGAATGTGTTTGCGGTCTAAGCCGCTCGGAGCAACAAGCGATCGACGTTAGTTGCTAGACTCGGAGTCGTCGCCGGAACCGGAGATGGAAACCGTCAGCGTGATCGTGCTATCGGTGGACTGCTTGCCGGTGGGGGAGACACCCGTAACGGTGGCGTTTTCGTTGCCGCTCACGGGGTTGCCGTTCTGATCGCAGAATGCGATGTTGTAGAAACCGGCGTTGTTGAGCGCGGTGACGGCGGCGGAGATGCTCTTGCCGTACAGGTTGCCCGGGACGCTGGCCTTGCCGGACTTCTTGGCGATGACGACGGTGATCGTGGCACCGGGCTTCTGCTTGCCGCTGGGGTTCCAGCTAATTACGGTGCCCTCGGTAACCGAGTCGTTTTCCTGGTAGCTCACGTCGAGGCCAAAGCCAGCCATGTCGAGAGCGTTGCGCGCCTGGGCCTCGGTCATGTCGGTCAGATCGGGCACCGAGGTGGTGTCCGGGCCGCCAGAGACCTTGTACGAGATAGTCGTGCCCTTCTCGACCTCCTTGCCGGCAGCAGTGCTCTGCTCAAAGACCTGGCCCTCTTCGGCCTCATTGGCTTCCTCCGAAGCGCTGCCCTTCAGGCCCACGCTTGCCAGTGCGGCCTCGGCCTGGTCCTTGGTCAGGCCGAGGAGCTGCGGAACCTCAACCTTCTCGGAGGGCTTAGGGCCCTTGGAGATTACCAGGTTCACCCTCGTGCCCTTGGCCTTCTTGGTGTTGCCGTTGGGGGTCTGCTCGGCGACCTTTCCCTCGTCGACATCGTCGTTGTAGCTTTGGTCGACGGTGCCAACCTCAAGGCCGGCTTCCTTGATCAGCTCAATAGCGGTCTCCTGGTCCTTGCCCAGCACGTCGGGCACCGTGACCTGTTCGCCACTGAACATGCCCGTGGCAAAGGCCACCACCACGCCAATCACGGCGACGGCGGCAATCACGGCGGCGATGATCTTGTTCTTGTTGGACTTAGGCTTCTCGACCTCGTAGGAGCCCGTGGAGCCCGAGACAGCGCTACGGGCGGTATTCTGACCGCTCACGCCCGAGACGGGACGAACCATAGCGCGCGTTGAGTCGGAAAGCTCGCGGGTCTTGGTGGCACCCAGGTCGCCGGCGGCACCGATGATGCGCGTGGGCTCCGAGACGTTGACGGCACGGCCGGACAGGTAGCTGTTGAGCACCTGGCGCAGCTCGTCGGCCGTCTGGAAGCGGTTTGCCGGGTCCTTCTCCATGCACTTGAGGATGATGCGCTCCAGGTCGGCATCGACGCCGGAGTTGATCTGGCTCGGCGGGATGGGGAGCTCGTTGACCTGCTTGAGCGCGACCGAGATGGCGTCGTCGCCGTCAAAGGGTACGCGGCCGGTGGCACACTCGTACATGACGACACCCAGCGAGTAGATATCCGAGGTGGGGCCGAGGTCCTGGCCGCGGGTCTGCTCGGGGCTTACATAGTGGGCGGTGCCCAGCACGTTGTTATCCTGCGTGAGGTGGCTGTTCTTGGCGCGTGCGATGCCAAAATCCATTACCTTGATGTTGCCGTCAGGCAGCACCATGATGTTTTGCGGCTTAATGTCGCGGTGGATGATCTCGTGCTTGTGTGCGACCGAAAGCGCGGAGCTGATCTGCGAGCCGATCTGCGCGACCTTCTTGGGATCGAGGGCGCCGTGGCTCTTGATGCCGCTCTTAAGGTCGGTACCGCGCAGGTACTCCATGACGATGTAATAGGTGTCGCCGTCCTTGCCCCAGTCGTAGACGCCCACGATATAGGGGGAGGACAGGCCGGCAGCTGCCTGGGCCTCCTGCTTAAAGCGGGCGGCGAAGGTGGCGTCGCCGGCATACTGCGGCAGCATGATCTTGACGGCAACCGTGCGGTCGAGGACCTGATCCTGTGCACGGAAGACGGTCGCCATGCCGCCCGTTCCCACCTTATCCTTGAGGAGGTATCTTCCCCCGAGGACCCTCTGTTCCATTCCTGCTCCTAACATAACTATTCGCTCAACGATGTGTGTAGTACCAAATGTGTGGCCGCTGGGGCCGTGTGGCGCGTTGCCGCTAACCCTTAGGCCGCGGCGCACCTCGGGTGTCCGATTCGATCATGGGCATCACGCTCCCTGTGCGGCGAGCGCCGCGGTCAGGACGATGCCGGCAATCTTGGCCGCCTCGACGTCGTGTTTGTCGTAATCCTCCAGGGCCACCGAGATGGCAACCGTGGGTGAATCGTAAGGCGCAAAGCCAACAAACATAGAGTTGACGTTGGTGCCGCCGGTCTCGGCCGAACCGGTCTTGCCGGCAACCTTGACGCCCGGAATCTGGGCATCGGTGCCGGTACCGGACTGGACGACGGCGAGCATGGCCTGCTTGACCTGATCGGCGGTGGTAGAGCTGACAGCCTGGCCCAGCGAGCGGGACTGCGTGGTCTTAACCACGGTCCCGTCCGGGGCGAGTATCTGTGACACAAAGAACGGGTCCATGACCACGCCGCTGTTGGCGATAGCGGCAGCGATCACGCAATTCTGCATGACGGTGGTCTGCGGGCCAGGTGTGTGGTCCATGCCGACGGGCTGGCCGGCGCCTGCCCAAGCGGTCTCCCACTCGGTCATAAGCGACGGGTCGGCCATGATGGAGGCCGCGGCGGTAAGGTCCTGACCCAGCTTTTGTCCATAGCCAAAGGCGTTGGCAAACTGTACCAGCGAGTTGGCGCCGACCTCGTTTGCCACCTGGCCAAAGACGACGTTGGACGACACGGCGAAGGCCTGCTGCAGGCTGATGGTGCCGTAGCTCTCGTTGGCATAGTTGGTGACCGGCGCGTTGCCGATGTCCATGGAGCCGGGCGCCTGGTACGTGCTGGTAAGGCTGGCGGTGCCGGTTTCGAGCGCCGCGGAGAGTGTGACGACCTTAAAGGTCGAGCCCGGGGTGTACAGCGCGTCCATGGCACGGTCGTACATGGAGCCGTCCTCGCCGCCGCCCGCCTGCAGCAGGGCGTCGATGTTGGTGTTGTCGTAGGTGGGCGAGCTCGCACACGCAAGGACCGCACCGGTGCGCGGATCCATGACCACCACAGCGCCCTTAAAGCCCTTGAGCGCCTGCTCGGCAGCCGTCTGGATGCGCGAGTCGATAGTGAGCTTGGCGGTATTGCCCGGCTGGGTCTGTCCCGCGAGCGACGCGATGGCGTTGTTCCAGCTGGAGTAATCCTTGGAGCCGGTGAGCGTATCGTTCATGACGCTCTCGATGCCGGCGGTGCCGTATTGCTGGCTCACGTAGCCCACCACGTGCGCGGCCATGTTGCCGTTGGGGTAGGAGCGGGCGTAGGTGCCGTCCTCCTGCTGCAGCGACTCGGCTAGTGTCACGCCGTCGGACGTGATGATGGAGCCACGCTGGATGTACTTGGAGCGGGCGATGGTGTGGTTGTTGGTCGGCATGTCCTGATAGTCCTTCGCCTTGATGACCTGGACATAGGTGAGGTTGCCGATAAGGATGGCGAACAGCGCCGTGAAGGCAAACACGGCACGAGTCAGACGGTTGGCAAGCGCCACGCGGCCGAGCACGCCGGACTCAGGCGTGTCGAGCAGGCGACGACGCATGCGAGAACCCGCGGAGTGGTTGCCGTGGCTGTAGGAAGGCGCGTTGGCAAAACGCGTCCCGGTCGGGGCAGCGGCGGATGCGACCTGGTCATCGGTGATGGCGGCCATGGTGCCGGTGCCGGTGAGCTCGGCTTCGCGTCCGGTTGCCTCGTCGCCGGCGCGCAGCAGCAGCGCGACGATGATAAAGCTCGCCAGCAGCGAGGAGCCGCCCTGGCTCATAAAGGGCAGGGTGACGCCGGTCAGCGGGATTAGGCGGGTTACGCCGCCAACGATTAAGAATGCCTGGAAACTGATGGCGGCCGTAAGGCCGGTCGCGCTAAAGGCGGCAAGGTCGGACTTGGCGCGGGCTGCCGTGGTGAGGCCACGCACGGCAAAAAGCATAAACAGGATGAGCACGGCGCCGCCGCCCAAAAGGCCCATTTCCTCGCCGATGGCCGAGAAGATAAAGTCGGACTCGACGACGGGGATGTTGTTTGCCATGCCGTTGCCAATGCCAACGCCAACCAGGCCGCCGTCAGCCAGCGAGTAAAGTGACTGTACGATCTGGTAGCCTTGGCCCTGGGCGTCCTTAAACGGATCGACCCAGACCTGAAAGCGCACCTGCACGTGCGACAGGAACTTGTAGGCGCCCACGGCTCCAACGGCCAGCAGCGCAAGGCCGATGATGACGTACGAAAAGCGTCCCGTGGCAACATAGAGCATCAGCAAAAAGATGGTGTAGAACAGGACGGCCGAGCCCAGGTCGCGTTCGAAGACGACGATGAGCAGGCACACGCCCCACACGGCAAACAGCGGCAGCAGCAGGCGGAAGCGCGGAATCTTGAGGCCCAGGATCTTGCGGTTGGAGATGGAGAGCAGCTCGCGGTTCTCGGCCAGATAGCCTGCCAGGAACAGGACGATGAAGACCTTGGCGAACTCGCCAGGCTGGATGGTGAAGCCCGCGATGCGAATCCACAGCTTGGAGCCCGAGATCGTGGTGCCGATAAAGATCGGCAGCATCAGCAGGATGATGCCGATAATGCCGAAGGTGTACTTGTAGCGCATGACCACATCGAGGTTCTTGACCAGCGCGAGCGTTCCCACCATGAGCGCCACCGAGACAAACAAGATGATGAGCTGCGAGATGGCGAGGTCGGGGGCCAGGCGCGTCACGAATGTGATGCCGATGCCCGAGAGCACAAAGACGATGGGCAGGATGGCGGGGTCGGCGCCGGGCGCCAGGATGCGCACGGCGATATGCGCCGCGGCGAAGGCGGCAAAGAGGCCGATCGGCACGGCGAGCGTCTCAAAGGAAATCGTGGCGCCCGCGGTGAGCACGTACATCGCATAGAGCAGGATGACGGGGAACGCCGAGGCGATGAGCAAGAGCAGTTCGGTGTTGCGGCGACTCATAAGCGGCACTCCCTTTCTAATTCTTATCGGAGGCTTCGGCCTCGGCTGACTGTTCGGCGGTTTTCTCGGAATCTGACTCGGAGGTGGATTCCTGATCGGTGTTGTCGCGAATCGTTTGCGCGTCAATCACCTGACGGGTCTGCTCCTCGTCAATCTGATGGCGGTACTTGGAAATGGTGTCCTGCGCATCGTCGACATTCGTTTGCGGAATGCCTGCCTTCAGGCGGTTTTGCGTGTCTTCGGGCAGGTCGGACAGTTTGATGCTGGTTTCGCTCTCGAGCCAGTGGAGCTCGACTCCGAGCGTCTTGCCGGGCAGGCCGCGCCAGACGGCGACATTGCCGTGGTAGGTTCCCAAGTAATAGGAGCCAGTGACGCCCGTGTATGCCCAGATGCCTGCTACCAGCACAAAGACAAGGGCCAAGACGGTGGCGATGGTGACATTGCGGCGTCGGACGCGTTTTGCCTCGCGCATGACGCCGTCGTCGACCAGGTCGACGACCACCACGGTCACATTGTCGTGGCCGCCGGCGGCGAGCGCCGCGTCCACCAAGTTGTCGACACAGATCTGTGCGCTCGAGGACTGCGTAGCGATGTTCTCGATATCGCTATCGGGAATCATGCTCGAGAGACCGTCGGAGCACAGAATCAGGCGGTCGCCTTCCTCGATGTGCAGGGTAAAGTGGTCGGCATACATGGCGGGATCCGAGCCCAGCGCGCGGGTGATGACCGAGCGGTTGGGGTGGACGCGGGCCTCGTCGGCCGTAATCTCGCCGGCATCCACGAGCTCCTCCACGTAGGAGTGGTCGCGGGTCACGCGGATGAGCGTACCCTCGTGGAGCAGGTAGGCGCGCGAGTCGCCCACGTGGGCGATGGCGAGCGTGTCGTTTTCGATGTAGGCGCAGGTGGCCGTGCATCCCATGCCGGGTTTGCCCAGGCCGTTGAGGGCGGCCTCGATCACGGCTGCGTTGGCGGCCTCGACGGCTGCGGCCAGGCGCGCGGCGTCGGCGGACTGCGGCGCCGTCTTGGCGATGGTCTCGACGGCGATGGAGGATGCCACCTCGCCGGCGGCGTGTCCTCCCATGCCGTCGCACACGCAAAAGAGCGGCGACTGCACCAGATAGGAGTCCTCATTGTGCGGGCGTACACATCCGACGTCGGAGCGGGCGCCCCACATAAGCTGCGTGGTGGTGCCGGCGTCGTAGGTCGAGTCGGTCTCGATGCGCTCGTCGGTCAGCGGCTCAAAGCTCATGGTCGAGCCGGGATCTTTGAGCTTTGCCTCCACGGCCGCGACATCGATCTCGGCGGTGTCGCCGGGGGAGACGGTGTCGGCATCGTCTCCCGACTCGACGTCGGAGACGTCCGGAAGGTTGAGATCTTCGGTTACGCGGTCGGCGGGATCGCCGCCCTGCTGCGGCTCGACAGCCGTCGGCTCGGGCGTCGCAAAGTGCGACGGCGCGGGCGTACTTTGGGGTTGAGCGGAGGGCTCGGGAGCTGCGGCGGGCGCGGCAACGGGCTGCTCGACTTCGGCAAGCGTTGCGGATGCGGGCACCGCCTCGCTTGCCGGGGCGACGGGGAATGCCGGCGCGGCAGGCTCGGGGGCTGCAAACACGGCAGCGCTCTCGTTAATCGCCTCGGCGACGGGCTCGGCAAAGTGAGCCGGTGCGGGCGTTGCCTCCGGTTCTGCGGACTGCTCGGCAGCGTGCGCGCCGATGGGGGCGTCGAGCTGCTCGGCGTCGGCGTCCTCGTCATCGACGAGCGCCGGATATTCTTGAGTTACATGCGAAAGAGGCAGGGAGAACACGGTGTCCTCGGGCTCCACGGTCGCAGGGCGCGCCGGAGCGGCATGAGCCGGCGCAGCTGCGGGGGCAGTCGGCGTCTCGGGCATGGTTGCGGACTTGTTCTCCTCGTCGATCATCGACGGTTCACCTTCATGACCACGTCGCCAATCTGGACCTCATCACCCTCGCGCAGCGTTGCGGGCTCTACCAGCTGACGGCCGTTAACGAGCGTGCCGTTCAGCGAGTTGAGGTCTTCGATGATGAGTGCCGGGCCCTGCAGCGAAAAGCGTGCGTGCGAGGCCGAGACAAACGGTTCGTTGATGCAGATGTCCGAGGACGGCGAGCGGCCCACGATGACGGGGCCGAGCATGTCTACATGGATGCCACGGATGCCGCGCGGACCTTTGTCCACATCGATCGTCCAGATAGCGGAGTCGCGGCGCTGGCCGCGTACGAGTCCCACGCCGGTTTTCATGACGGCGAACAGGAAGATGTAGAGCAGGGCGACCAGGACGATGCGGCCTGCAAAAAGGACGATATCGATGTTCATAAGCGACTATCCCCTAAATTCAAAAGTGCTCAGGCCAAACGTCAGCAGGTCGCCGTTGCGCAGCGGGCAGCGCGTGATGCGGCGGTTGTTGACGAGCGTGCCGTTGGTGGAATTGAGGTCCTCGATCGACCAGTCCGAACCGGTAAAGGTGAGCTGGGCGTGACGGCGCGACACGTTGGGGTCGCGCAGGGCGATGTCCGAAACCGAACGCTCGCGACCGATGGTCACCTGCGCGGAAGTGATGCTGTGGCTCTCGCCGCTCACGACGTCGACGAGCTGGGCGAGCGGGCGCTGCGGGGCGCGGGTGCTCGCCATGTTGGAGGCAATACCGGCCGCGGCGCCAAGGCCCACGGCGGCGCCGGTCGCGGCGGCCCCGCCCATACCGGCGAGGGCGTCACGAGAGACGGTCTGCGGCACGGGGATGGGCGCGGCGGCGGGGTTGGGGACGTTGGGCGCAAAGGGATCGGCCACGGCGAGCGGGTCGGGAGCGGTGGCACGGGGCGCCGGCTGCTGGGGCATGGCGGCGGGGCGCTGTTGCTGCGGAGCGGCGAATTGCTGCTTGCCGGCGCGGGGAGCGCTGGCGGCGCGGCTTGCGGCCGAGTTGTTCTGGCCCAGGCCATTCTGGTAGGCGCGCTCTTCCTCGTACAGACGACCGAGCGTGGGGGCGTCGACGTTCTCGGCAAAGACCGAGAACTTGCCGGCACGCAGCTGCGGGTCGATCATAAAGCGAACGAGGGGTTCGCCGACAAACACATAGCGGCGCTTTTCGGCCTGTGCCTTCACAAACTCGCGAACTTCGCGCGAAAGCTCGGGGTAGAACGGGGCGAGCATGGGATCGTCGTCGGCGGCGATCAGGATGGTATAGAGTGCCGGCGCGGTGTTGACGCCGTTGATCACCAGAGTCTGATCCTCCATGTCGCGAGCGGCCTGCTTGGCAAGCTTCTTAAAGGAGAACGGGGCACGGGTGGCACCGAAGATGCCGGCCACGTGGTCCTCGAAGATGTTCAGGAAGTTCACGAAAGATCACTCTCCGTATAGGTTCTTTGGTATCCGAGCAAATATAGGCATATCCCAACGATTATAGAGGATAGGGTTCCCGCAACCGCCGCCTTGACGACGACCGCGGCCGCAAGGCTGGCAATTTCCATATGGTGTGCAAGACAGAGTGACGCCGCGGTGCCTATTCCGCAGCCGGCGATGGCGGCGATTGCGGTAAGGTTTGAGCCCTGATCGGCATGCTTGGCATGGGCATTGAGCAGCGCAGATGACGCCGCGGCAGTAGCCGCTACCAGCACAAAGGCAGCCCAAAGGAGTGGGTCTCCCAGCGCTGCGGCAACGTTACCGAGCCCCAGCACGCCTCCGGCTGAAAGCGCGACCGCGGCCAGACGGGCAAAAAGTGCGCCCATGCCCGTTGCCGCGGCGGCGCTTGCTGGGCCGAGCCAAAATGACGCGACGCCGGCGGTGACCCCAGCTGCCAGGAAGGTATTGCCGGTCAGACAGCCAAGCGCGAGTGCACAGGTGAGTGCGGCGCTCGCGGCAGCCTCGGTGCGACCCCAGGCGATCCACCAACCGGACATGGCGGCGGCAAAGATCACCGCGACGGGCAACATCGACAGGATGCCCTGTGCCTGCATGGTGGCGTTGGCCATGAGCACCAAAAAGCCCACAGCCGAGATGGCCGAGCCAATCTGGGGGGCCAGGCCAGCTGCCGCTCCGATCGCGATAGCCGCAATGACCAGGCCGGGAAGCGCCGCGACCCCGGCCGTTTGCATCAGCAAAAAGCTAAAGGCGCCGCACGTTAGCGCCGAGATAGCGTGCATGGTGTAGTCGCGCGCATGGCTCCAGCGCGTGCCCGCCCAGCCGAGCGCGGGGTCGACCTCGATGGCGTCGTCCTCGTAGTACGACGGCTCGATATCGTCGAGCTCCTGCTCGTCATCCGAAAGCTCGCCAACCATTTGCTCCAGACTGCGACGGCCCTCGCGCACGCTGCCCAGACCGGCAAGGAGTTGGTCGCAAAATGCCTCGATGCTGTTGGGGCGGTCCTGCGGCATGGGGGAGAGCGCGCTCATGAGCGCGGCCTCGGCTCCCGGGGGAAAGTGTGGTATCAGCTCGCTGGGATAGGTGGCGCCGCCGATGATGCGGTCGAGCGAGTCGGCGGGCGTGGCCGCCATAAAGGGAGCGCTGCCGCACAAGCCCTCATAGATAACGCAGGCAAGGGCAAAGACATCGGCGCGTTCGTCGACCGTGCCGGTCTCGATATCGAGCTGCTCGGGCGGCATGTAGCCGATGGTGCCGCCGCGCGAGCCGCCAAAGCCACCGGCAGACGACAGTCGCGCCATGCCAAAGTCGGTGAGCTTTACATTGCCCGAGTGGTCGATGAGCACGTTGGCGGGCTTAATGTCCAGGTGGAGTACGCCATTGCTATGGGCAAAGGTGAGCGCCTGCCCCAGCGCGTCGGCAATGGTCGCCGCCTCGTCAAAGGTGAGCGAATGGCCGTCAACTCGATGCAAAAACTCGGCGAGCGACATGCCATCGACATATTCCATAACCAGGTAGGCATAGGCGGTGTCGTGCGTAAAGTCGATGACCTGCACGATGTTGGGATGTTGAAGCATGGCGGCAGTGTGCGCCTCGCGCAGGACATCCATGATGTCGCTAGCGGGCATGTCGGCACCGTTAATAAGGGGGATGCGTTTAATGGCGACGCGGCGGCGCAGGTGCGTGTCGCGGCAGATCTCGATGGAGCCAAAACCGCCGGTCGCAAGTGTCTCGAGCGGCTGGTACCGCTTGAGCAGCTCGCGAGAGCTGGTGCCCTCCAAAGGAACGTCCGGCGAGAACCGGGCGGTATGTTGCGAGAAAAGCGGCATGGCCAACCCTCGTGCGTTTAAAGTTCGTTTGCGAGTGGCGGGCGCGGAGCCGAGCCGTTCGCGGTGGCATAGATGCTGCTAGTGTAGCACGCTCGGGTGCATGGGGAGGATAGCGGGATGCGAGGCTGCCTGTCTGGCTTGGCCTTAGCGCTCCTTCTTGTTCTTCTTCTGCTTGCGCTGCTTGCCCTTGGTCTCCTGGAGCTTGTCGCCCTGCTTGGCCTCGGCGGCGGCCTTCTCGGCCTTCATTTTCTTCTTCTTGGTCTCGATGCGGAGTTTTTTGTTGATGCGCGCCTTAAGGAAGGGACCGAACTGCTCGGCATCGCCACGGACAAAGGTGTCCTTGGGGATCGTCACGCCCTGGTCGGCGAACATGGCCACAAAGATGCGCTCGCCGTCGAGCACGTGGTCGAGCTTTTCAAACGGGAAGAACTGCGACTTGCCGCTCTTGCCCCATACCATCAGGCCGTCTTCGTTGGCAGCGACGCGGCGATAGCGGCCGCCCATGGACTCGTCGGCCTCGACGGCATCGATAAAGTCGCGGGCGAGCGTGTGGTGAAGGTTTTTGCTCCACCAGGCCAAAAAGGCGCCGAATACGATCAAGACGACGCCAAACTTGATCCAGCTGCCGCCGGCCACCAGCATGCCGATGCCGATGAGCGCGGCAATCGCAGCGGCGACATACAGCGAGCCGCGACGCCTGGGCGAGGCAACCAGGCGGGCGAAGTCGGTGACGAGGTCGTTTTCGTACTGGTACTCGTTGAGGTACAGGATGCCGTCGTCGGCCGCGGCCTGCTCCTCGAGCGCGACCTCGACCTGGTCGGCTGCTTCGAAGGGAACGAGGTTGCTCTCTGCGTCTGCCATGCTCTTTGGACTCCTATCGCGGCGGGCTCGCCGTACGGGTTATTATGAATGCAGTATGCCGTGCGACCGCATGGCCGTCGCGGCAACAAGACTCAGTATACCCGGGGGAGCACCCATGGAATCGTTGTACCGAAAGTATCGCCCGCTCACCTTTGACTCCGTGGTGGGCCAGCAGCATATCGTCTCGACGCTCGAGCACGCCATCACCGAGGGGCGCCTGTCCCACGCCTACCTGTTCTGCGGACCGCGCGGCACGGGCAAGACCACCATGGCGCGCATTCTGGCCAAGGCGCTGCTGTGCCGCAATGCCGAGGCGGCGCGCGCCGAGGGTGCAAGCGGCTGCATGCCCGACGGTACTTGTGAGGAGTGCGAGCTCATTGCCGAGGGTAACCACCCCGATGTTTACGAGCTCGATGCCGCCTCCCGCACGGGCGTGGACAATGTGCGCGAGGAAATTATCAACTCCGTCAACTTTGCCCCGGTGCGCGGCAAGTACAAGATCTATATCATCGACGAGGTCCACATGCTCACGACGGCGGCGTTCAACGCGCTGCTCAAGACGCTTGAGGAGCCGCCGGCGCACGTGATCTTTGTACTGTGCACCACCGATCCGCAAAAGATTCTGGAGACCATCCTCTCGCGCTGTCAGCGTTTCGATTTCCATCGCATCGGCAACGAGGATATTGAGCATCGCTTGGCATACGTGTGCGAGCAGGAGGGCTTCGATTACGACGACGAGGCGCTGGCCATCGTGGCGCGCCATGCCAAGGGCGGCATGCGCGACGCGTTGTCCACGCTGGAGCAGCTGAGCGTCTTTGGCAACGGTTCTGTGCATGCGGACGACGCCCGCTCGCTTTTAGGCGAGGTTTCGGACCAGATTCTGGGCGAGTTTTCCCGCGCCATTGCCGATCGCGATGTTGCCGAGCTCTATGGACTGATTCGTGCGCAGGTCGAGGAAGGAAACGATCTGCTGGAGCTGACGCGCGACCTGGTGGCGCATGTGCGTGACGTGTACGTTGCCTGCGTTGCCGGTGCCCGTGCCGAGCTGTTTGAGGGCGGCTCCGAGCAGGCCGAGGCGCTTGCTGCCGAGGCCGCTGCCTTTGGCGAGCATCCTGCCGACCGCCTGGCCCGTGTGCTGACAGTGCTCGACGATGCCGCACTGGAGATGAGGGGCGCGAGCGACGTGCGCCTGGTGCTCGAGATTGCCTGCACGCGTCTGGCGCGTCCCGAGGCTGATTTAACGATTGAGGCATTGGCCGAGCGCGTGGCACGTCTGGAGGCCATGGTTGCCAACGGCGCCGTGCCGGCGAGCGTGGCTGCTGCTCAGGCCGCCGCGCCTGCAGCATCCGTACCCGCTGCTGCCCAACAGCCGACGCTCATTTCGGGCGCCCGTGCTGCTGCTCCGGCGGCATCCGCTGCCCCTGCTGCTACGTCCGCGCGCCAGGGTGGCATGCCTTGGGACCGCGGAGCTGCTGTTCCGACTGCCCAGCCTGCGCCCCGTTCTGCGTCCGTGTCAGCCTCCAAGCCTGCAGCGCCTGCGCCTCAGCCCGTTGCGGCCCCCGCGCCTGCCACCGCTCCGGCACCTAAGCCCCAGTCCAACAATGCCGCCCAGGTTGCCGCCGCCGGTGCTGCCGAGACGCCCGCGGTCGAGGATGCCGGAGAGCTGCAGCGCAAATGGGCCGAGGTTGTCGAGCGCGTCAAGGCGCGTCAGGCTTCCTACGCAGGGCTTTTGCTCAACGCCCGCGCCACGGCCGACGACGGCTCCAAGCTCACGGTCTCGTTCCCCGCGGGTTCGACTTTTGCCATTAAGATGCTCGGTCGCGCCGATACGCAGTCGGTGGTCCTGCCGACGGTCTGCGCGGTCTTCGGTCGTCGTACCGTCGACTATGTCCTGGATGGGGGTGGCACGCCGGCTCCTCAACATGAGGAGCATTCTCCATCTGCACGGGCTGCGGTATCTGCGGACCCGCAACCCGTGTCCTCGGTGCCCCCTGCATCCTCGAGCGCCAGCGCGACGCAGCCAAAAGCGGCGCCGGTAGCGGCACCGACCCCGTCGGCGCCTGAACCCGCTGCGCCCAAACCGGCTGCTCCGATCCCCGCGCCCAAGTCCGCTGCCGCGCCTGCGCCCAAGTCATCCGACCTGGCCAAGGCCCCTTGGCTGCGCTCCGACAACCCTGCCGGTGCTCCTGCCACGGGCAAGCTCCCGACCGAGCCCGCGCCCCGAGCGCCCGAGCGCGCGTCCGTCCCCATGACTCAGCCGCCTGCGCAGGCTGCGCCATGGGAATCCGAGCAGGTGCCCTACGACGATGCTATGGTCGGTGGTTTTGCTGCCGATGCCGGCGGGGACGATCTGCCCCCGTTCGACGTGCCGGGTGCGGCGTCCGCGACCAAGGCCGCTGCTGTGGCACCCGCAGCCTCTGCAAACGACGACGTCCCCGCCGCTCCCTGGGAATCCAATCCCGGTGCTGGCAGCCCCTTCGGCCATCAGGGCGCAGCCCCGAGCATCCCGCAGACCGAGGACGAGGCCAAGGCCCTCATCCGCAGCGTCTTTGGCCAGGCCACCATCTTCAAGCCGGTGGAGTAGCTGCGCAGGCGGGTATACTGCTCAAGAAGAGGACCCCTTGTCCGGGCGCATCTGTATTTCGGACATGTGTAGTGTGGTGCCGCGTATGTCGCATTTGAGCAGACAGGTGCGTGACGGTCGGCCTAGGATGCTGAGGTCGATACGATACGTCGCATGGCTGTCCGTGTACTCGACTTGCTCGGCGTTAATGGTTGCTCCGATTGCCAAATAAACGCCTAGCTCGGCATCGACAATCTTGAAGTCCTTTATCTTGACCTTGAACTCTTGGTAGAGGGACGGGCTGTTGTAGTAAACGGTTCGGGTTTCGTCGGTGCACTCATCGGTCGTCTCCCATTTGACGACGGGCTGGTCCGAGCTGGCTATCAGCAATTCTGCTCCAAAGGCTATAGCATGGGTGATGACAACCAGCAATGCCCAGCCGACAAAGAGATAGAGAACTAAATATGCAACGGGGTGTTTTGAGCGGATGTTTTGGAGCACGTCGGGGGCATTCATGGGGCACCTCCAAATTGCTATCTATGGCAATCAAATTATACCCTGCCGCCATGTGCGCCGCCTCGAGTAGTGGCTCGGCATTTAGCCATTTAGTGGGACGCATAAAATGTCGGATTCCGGCTCTACAAGATTTAGCTTTCAATATTATGCAGATGCGAATTATTCAACTTTGCATAATCTTTGGGTGCGGCTTGCACTCCAGGACATGTATATCGACTGAGGTAGTGTGTCCGCCCCGTTCGCTGACCTCGCGCCGTGGTACGATTTTTGAGTTTGAAAGTCTCGCCGTGCTCCGGCTGCCCTTGCAGCTTGTCGCGCGGCCGCACGTAAAGGAGCCATCATGGCCGGTATGAACATGCAGCAGATGATGAAGCAGGCTCGCAAGATGCAGGAGCAGCTTGCCGCCGCGCAGGAGAACCTCAAGTCCCAGACCGTCGACGCTTCTGCCGGCGGCGGCATGGTCAAGGTGACCGTTAACGGCGAGATGGAGCTCGTCAGCCTCACCATCGATCCCGATGCGCTTGATCCCGAGGACGTCGATATGCTGCAGGACATGATCATGGCTGCCGTCAACGAGGCCGTCCGCGGCGTCAACGAGCTCGCCAATAAGCAGATGGGCGCCATCACCGGCGGCCTCAACATTCCGGGCATGCCGTTCTAAGACACGCATATATATGAGTGCGAATCACAGCCTGCAAAAACTGCTCGATGAGCTGGGCCGCCTGCCGGGCATTGGTCCCAAGTCGGCCCAGCGCATCGCCTATTACCTGCTCGAGGCCGATGCCGAGGAGGCCCGCCGCCTGGCCGAGGCCATCCTGGAGGTTAAGCAGGAGGTCCACTTTTGCAGCCGTTGCTTTAACTACGCCACGGCCGATGAGTGCTCCATCTGCCAGGACCCGATGCGCGATACCACTCGCATTTGCGTGGTGGGCGAGCCGCGCGACGTCCAGGCGATCGAGCGCACGGGCAGCTACCACGGCCTGTACCATGTGCTGGGCGGCGTGATCAGCCCCATGGACAAGATTGGTCCCGAGCAGTTGCACATCCGCGAGTTGCTGGCGCGTCTGGGCCACGAGGATATCCATGAGGTCATCATCGCCACCAACCCCAACATCGAGGGCGAGACCACGGCGAGCTACCTGGCCCGCACCATCAAGCCGTTGGGCGTCGAGGTGTCGCGTCTGGCAAGCGGCCTTCCCGTGGGCGGCGACCTGGAGTATGCCGACGAGCTTACGCTTGGCCGCGCCATCGAGGCCCGTCGCGCGATTTAGGTGGCGAGCCTGCTCCTGCCGTATGTTTTCTTCGCGACGCACGGGGTAGTCATAATTTCCCCGTGCGACTGTGAGTTTGTTGTGCAACAAAGATGCTTCGTATCCGCTTATCGCATGGATGCTTCCGCTCGCATCCTTAATTTGCCCATTCGTTGCGCAACCTTTTGGGTTCGCTGATACACTCAAATATGGATTTGAATGAATGCGCCGCTCCCGAGCGGCGTGTTTTTCTTGGAGGAGAACGCATGCGGCCCGGTGGCACTCAGACAAAGCGCGGCGCCGCGGTGCGCATGCGACGCCGACTGGGCTTGGCGCCGCGGGCGTACGCACTGCTATCGTGCTCGCTGGTGCTGGTCATAGCTGGCGTTTCTGCCTATGGCATGACCGTGCCGTCCATGATGCAGGCGCATGCCGCACGCGAGCCGCGCGTGGGGCATGAGGTCAAAAGTGATCTGGGCACCACGACTGGATATGCTTGGGCAAGTGTGGTCGCGCATATTGTGTTTGGCACCGACGATGCGGATGGCGCCGAGGCCCCGGACAACGAAGTCACGCTTGCCAATGGCAAAACCATCGTGCTCACCAACACCAAGATCATCGATCGGTTGTCCAACAATAGCGTGGCGGCAACGGTGAATAAGGTCGAGCAGCAGAAGGAGCAGGACGCCCAGCAGTCCGGAAAACCCGGCAGCTCGGATACTTCTGGCTCCGGCTCGAATTCGTCGAGTTCGAGCGGCGGCTCTGGGTCGGGCTCCTCTACCGGAGGGTCTGGAAACGGCGGCTCGACGGGCGGTAACACTGACAACGATGCAAACTCCGGTGGCCTTTCCGCTGCTGAAGAAGAGAGCATTCACAGTTGGCTTGTGACCAAGTACAACATGCTCGACGGTTATGTTTCTCGTGCCAATGACGTGGTCTCGACCTATAACTCTACGGGAGATCCCAGACCGTGCGACAGCCTGGTCGGGGAGATGTTTGTCATTCGAGCCGAGTTCGGTCGTCAGACATTCTCGCCCCGGTCAAAGTGGTATCAGCAGTATGCCAATCTGTGGGGCTGTTACACCAACCTATGTCAATGGGTCGGCCATTACGGCGATGATGACGTCGCGCTCGGTAACTTCAACAATAACGTGGCGGCGCTTGCCCTATGATGACCGATCTTGCATCCACCACACCACAATCGCTCGGTCGCGATCCCATGGTCGGCCTGCGCCTGGCGCGTGTCGACGGGTTTGAGCCGGCCATTGCGCTCGGTCAGGACGAACTGCCTGCCTATCTGCGTCGTTTTACGATGCTGTTTGCCGACGATGCCACCATGCGCCGTGGCGGTATCGGCCGCGTGACGCGTGCCGTCAACGCCCAAGGCGAGGCCGTGGCACTCAAGCAGCTCATCTTGCCGACGCGCGATGAGTTTGACGACGATGCCGCTCACGAGGCGCTGGTCGCCAAGTTCAAGGCGGCGTTTCGCGAGGAATACGAATGCCATCGCGCCCTTTCGGGCCTTAAGGGCTTTCCCCGCCTCTATGGCTGGGGCGAGGTCGACGGTGTGCCTGCAATTGTCATGGAATGGGTCGAGGGCGAGACGCTTGCCCGCTTGCGTTCGCGACTCGCCGTGGACGATGCCGGACGCCTGTCGCCGCTTGTGGCGGCGCGTCTGGGTCGCGACCTGTTCGATCTGCTCTGCCGTATGAGCCTGGTGGGTGAGGGCTTTGTCCATCGCGATATCTCGCCCGCTAATATTATGGTGCGTGCGGCGCGTCTGCCGCTTGACCGGCAGCTTGCCGAGGGCACCTTTGACCTGTGCCTGATCGACTTTGGCTCGTCGCTGGCGCTCGAGCCTGCGTCGGCCGTGGCCGGTACCGGCGGCAAGGCGTCGTTTACGGAGCGCTATGCCACGCTGCGTCGCGCGACGGTTGCCTATGCCCCGCCCGAGATGCTCACCGACGATATTCCCGATCTGCGCGCTTTGCGTATGTCGCCGGCGATCGACGTCTATGCCGCGGCAAGCACGGTTTACGAGCTCATTGCCGGCGTCGCGCCATACGAAGCCGCGCCGAGCACTTCGGGCACCTCGGGTTCGCGCAAAAAGACGCGCGACATCGCGAGCCCCTACCGTCTCAAAATGGACACACGGCCCGACTATCCCATTGGTGCCCATGCGCCCGGTTGTGATTTGACTCAACTGCTTCGTCGTGAGCCCGATGTGGCGCTCGCCGCGGCCGAGCAGGCCCAGCAGCTAGGGCTTGAGCCGGATTCCGAAGAGCTACGCGATGCGCTGGCGTTTGTCGATGCCCAGCTGTTCGACGTGGTGATGGCCTGTCTGTCCAGCCATCAAAAAGATCGTCCCGAGCCGGCGGCGGTCGAGGCGGCGCTCTCGGCGTTTTGTGACCACTATGCGCAAAATGTCGGTCGTTCGCTCCGCGGCGAGCCGCTCACGCCGTGCCCCATGGATGCGTCTGGCCGCGCGGTGCGTCGCGCGCTGATGGTCGGCGCGACGGTCGTCTGTGGCGTGGTTTGGGCTGTGGTCGTGGTTTCGGCCGCGCTGCTGGCGTCGGGCGCTCGCGTGACGGCGACTTTGGGATCGCTCGTGTGGTCTGGGTCGCTACCGGGTATTATTGCCGCACTGGCGTTGGCGCTGCCAGGCATAGCCGGCGTTGCCGCGGGGGCACTTGCGCGCGATCGGCGCTCGGGCTTCCTGCAGGGTGTGCTTGCGCTTTCTGCCTGCGAGGTTCCGGTGCTGGTTGTGGCTGCATGTAGCGTATTTTCCCAACGCGCCGTGATGGGTGGCCTTGTTGCCGCTCTGGTTGCAACCTATACGCTTACGTGGTTTTTGCTTGCGATGGGCTTTGCCGTTGAACTTCCCGTTTCGGCACCACGACGCACAAAAGCCCAGATGGCGACTCCGCTTGCCGGTGGAGCCGCAGCTGCCCGTACTTTTGGCGGACCTGTCGAAGTATCGTCCGATTCTATTTCTACGACTAAGGAGGCCTAGGTCATGGCATCTCAAGTTGAGCTCACCCCATGCGGGGCCATGTTTGACATCTTTAAGCGCGCGGCGCATCTGAGCCATATCGAGCTGTGCGGCCTGGTGCTTTCGTCCCGTCCGCTCGCCGACGGCCGCAGCCCGCAGAGCCGAGCCGCCGATCGCTCTTGGGTTTCCCGCTTTATCGTTCGCGCGCCGGTCGGCACGCTTCAGCAGCGCTACTTTGCCGAATACGGTACCTCGGCTGCGCGTATTATGTCGCAACTGGCCCTGCGCCAGCGCAATCCCATGGACTCCACGGCTGTGATCAATATGGTGTGCGGTCCTGCAGGTGAACCGATGGTACGCGCGCTCGAAGAGTGCCACCAGGACACGAATCTCTATCGCAACGCGCTCGATCGCCTGTCCCAGGCGGCGGAACTCATGCCCGCCGAGCGCGCCGAGGCCGTGCTGGTGCTGTTTGTCGCCGTCGGTTGTTCGGCGGATGTGCGGTCCTCGGTGAACTATGCCATCGACTACGCGCACGCGACCTGTGGCGGAGGCACATCCACGCCGCGTTCGCTTGGCATGTCGATGACCGCGGGCGAACGCGAACCCGCCCCGGCGCACCCCTTGGGCTTGCTGCGCGTGCAAAACAGTTTTGTCGTGAGCGCCCCGCGCTGGATTCAGCCGAGTGAGCAGGGTGTTGAGATTGGCGCGCTGGCCACTGGTGAGGGCGATATTACCGACGTCGGCGAC
Organism: Collinsella sp. CLA-ER-H2; assembly: GCF_040092405.1. Taxonomy (NCBI): domain Bacteria; kingdom Bacillati; phylum Actinomycetota; class Coriobacteriia; order Coriobacteriales; family Coriobacteriaceae; genus Collinsella; species Collinsella sp. CLA-ER-H2. Next base: position 12,799 of record NZ_JBBNLO010000026.1, on the reverse strand, counting down.
GATGTCTCGGCCCGCCATGCCCATATCTGGTGCGATGCTCAAAATATCTGGCACGTCGAGGACTTGTCGTCCACCAACGGAACCGTGGTGGTAAACGGGGCCACGCGCGTCTGCATTCAGGTCGAGCCCGGCCGTTCCGCCCAACTCAATCCCGGCGACGAGCTCAAGCTCGGCGAATCCACTACCTACGCCATTCTCTTCGGTGCCCTCTAGTCGGCAGATAGGGACGTTTCTTTTCTGCCGGCACTTGGGGACACTTCTCGGCGCGCCAGAGCCAGTCGCCCGGGGATGGAGGGGCCATTTTGGCCCTTGGCGGTCAGTCGGGGCGAAACTAGAAGATCTTTCCGATTCGCGGCTGTTCATGCTTGTAGAGCATCTAAAACAATAGGATGTTATTCTGGAATATGCCGGGTGCGTGAACTTGCCTGTCTTAGCCTTAATAAGGTATAGGGGAGTTTGGCTCAGGGGTTCCGTCTTGTTCTTCAGCGCAGTATTGTGGGACAGATTTGCTGAGATTGGCGCCTTACACCGCAGAGCGCACGGAAGGCTCTCGATTTGTGTTCTGGCCCCAGAATACAGGGCCTGATACTTACCAACTGTGGCATGGATGTAACATCTGTAGAAATCAACCCTTTTGTTGTCGACCTTTGTAAGAAAAACACTGCCATCAACTCTTTGGATGACGAAACTAGGGTGCTTGAGGGGAGCCTTTACTCCCCTCTGAGAGATGACTCATGTTTTTCGCTTGTCGTTGTGAATCCTCCGTTACTGCCGATTCCGGATGAGATTCCTTATCCCTTCGTTTGAGATGGAGGACAATCGGGTCTGGATAAAACACTTCGTATTCTTAAGGGTGGCGATACGCATTTAGAGAAAAACGGTAAATACTGCTAATAGGGGTGACGACGATGGTGCAGGGGCGACCCGCGATGCTCTCATCAATACGTCGGATACTTGGGAAATCAGGTCTAGATGCATGTATGATGATGCTGTGTGGCTATTCAATTAATCCGCGTTCCGAATGGGTGCAGGGTATAGCTGCGACATCGTATGCTTTTGACCCGGCGCGATACTCAGATATTTCTGAGGCGGTTGACGAAGTTTATACGCACTATGCCGCGCAAGGCGTTTCGGAAGTTTGCACATCTACGTTACGGGCTTAGGTTTCTTCAAGCGAGCAGGCCGGTTGCGTTATTTCGAGCGATTTTTCTAGTCTAGACGACAAAAGGCAAAGGATTTGATGGGTATAAAACGCGGACGTTTGTGGGCGGATGCTCAAATCTATTGTGGCAATCGGGCGATTGAAAAAGATATTTCAACCGCCCGATTGCCAGGTTCGTCGGAGGAGATGTCCGATTCCGACTCTCTTGTAGGAAGAGCTTGAGATCGTATTGGCCCAAGGCAATCTTAAAGCAGTCTCATTGGCAAATCTTCGCTCCTGTTGTGTTGAGGTGTAAGGTATCAGTGATTGATGTTTTGTGGCGGGTAGATTGGGGCCTTCCTTGATTCGATGCGTTCTCTCGAGGTTCATCAGAGCAAAAGGGGCTTTCGTCTTCATTGCTATCACGGTGATTGGAACCGCTCTCTCCTATGCCATGCCATACGTGAACGGGAAATTCTTAGATTTTCTTCTCGGTAACCGCAGCGAAAGAGACGCCGTACTCTTCGCGCTCCTGGTTGCGTCAATAGGAGTTTTCTCCACCCTCTTTACTTATTTTGCAGGAACACTTTCCATTCGCATAACCACGAGACTTTCCTTTGATCTTCTCAGGGAGGCCGTCTTGCGTTTTGAAAGAGACGATTACTTGGTGAGTCGGACCATCGATCCAGCCTATACAACGCAACGGATTATTTCCGACTCCAGCGTGGTCTCATCCTTCGTTTTGGCGAATTTTATCAGTGCGCCGCTGTCCATTGTAGCCATTCCCATCGTATTGCTTATCATATGGTCAATTGATTCAACTCTCGCGGTGTTTTCCATCATTCTCCTCATCGTGTATTTCTGTGTAATTACTGGGTTGAGGAAACTTTTGTATAGGGTCACGTATGAGAAGAAAGAGGCGGACAGCGCCTTTTACGCCGCAATTGCATCGCAGCTTAATCAGATTCTCAACATTCAACTGACATCTTCGTACGGCAAGAGCGAACAAGCGCTCGACGCTGGGTTTAAGAGCTATTTTCCCAAAGTTTTGCGCTCCGGAAAGCTATCATATTCTCTGACATCGCTCGATGGTCTTTTCGCAGCGTTGTTTCAAGCGGTGATACTTGTTGTTTCCGGAGTACGAATCATTAACGGAACTATGTCAATAGGCGAGTACACTATCATCGGTACATACTTCGCGGTTCTCTTTAAGACTTTGAAAAGTATGATGTCATTGTTCAAATCCTATCAAGATGCCAAAGCATCATGGGATAGGACGGCTATCGCGACGAGAGAAAAGGAGAGATCGGGGTGGAATCGGACCGATTTAGCTAAACTCGATGAAATAAATGACATTTCGGTATCTGATTTGGAATTCTCGGTTGCCCTTCCAGACGGATCTGTCCGAGAGGTCCTCGGCGGGTTTTCTTTCAAGTTTTCCGGTCCTGGTACATATTGCATAGTTGGGGAAAACGGAAGAGGCAAGACGTCACTTCTTTACTTGATGCTCGGGCTATACTCATCGAAAGGCAAAGTAAAATACAACGGCGTGCCAATCGAAGAATGCGACTTGGATTACATACGTGCGAGAGAGATATCGTGCTGCCCACAGTCGTGCTTCGCGCCGGACGAAACGGTGAAAGAGCTGTTAGAGTATTTCGACACGCCCTTTTCTTCCTATCACCGGGGTGTAGATGGCCTACTTTCGCTGGAAAACAGCGTGAAGGAGTTGCTCGGGAAACGTTGCTCCGCGCTTTCGGGCGGTGAGCTGCGCCGAGTGTACTTATGGTCGGCGATTTCACGCAAGTCGTCAGTTTTGGTACTCGACGAGCCCACGACTGGGTTAGACGCTGTAAGCCGCGCCGAGCTTGCGGCCTATGTTAAGCGCAACAAGCAAAGCCAGCTGATCATCGTTGTCTCTCACGATGACGAGATGGTCGGCGCGGTAGAAGGGGTAGTGGATTTAGGCAGCATGTACCAGGGTAAATGATGACAAGTGTAGTGCTACCCAACTGGCAGAGATAACAAAAAGGCGATGCAGATGCACGTAGCATTCAGGCGGTTCGGACTCGGTGCCTTCACGCCATCGCAACGCTTTCAGATATAGTTCTCGTTCTCTTACTAAAGGAAACTTTAGTCTACGTCATCTTGTCGAGACAGAGGTGAAGCGAAGTGTTGTCGCGACGTATCTTATTCCAGGTGACTCAGTATCAGCGTGAGAATCGCACCAAAGTGTACTTACGATTCTCGTGTCCCACGGACAACATGAGCTGAGCATTGAGGTTCCACCCTTTGCTGCAACTACACGGGGTTGGACGGCAATGAATATGCCGGGCCGCATACCACGCGCAGCGGGGGTCCATGTCCCAGTATGTTGCCTACAGCAGCCTCGATGTCCACGCACACATCATTTCTGCCTTCGCGTTCAATCCATTTGCCGGAGAGTGCGAGGGTTGCCAGGCCGTAGAATTCGAGCCGAACAAATGAAATGCGGTATCAGCGCATAGGATTAAACTGACGATTGCTTTGCACTGAGAATACGCTTGGAAAGCCGCTATGGGTGGCGGCCCGGGTTAAATAGAGAAGCCCGTCCGATCACTTTCATGTGGCGAACGGTCGGGCTTCTTATTCCACTTGCCAATGCTCGGCTCATATTGGAAGAAGGCTACGCTAATGTTTGCGTGACACTCCTATTTTCTCCGAAGAAAGAGTCGGATAATGAAGAATAGAATTAAAAAAGGTGCCAGATATAACGCAAATATAAAGGCTAATCCAACGAGACCTTGCAATAATGGCATAACTCCTCCCAGACACGAGATTTTGGTATTTGTTCCCATCTTATTCTGAATTGGACCAAATAGTTCCTAGCCACAAAACTACTCGTCAACTGGATCGCACCAATCTGCTGGCAAAACACAGCTTGATTCTTTATCGACATAGCACCAATCCGCAACAGGGCACTCGGCGATGTCGTAAAAATTGCATATATCAACTCCAAGACAACAAGGCTCAACGGGAGGATGTTCATTTGAACCAACAGGATGGATATGCTTCATAACAGCTCCTCACCTTAATCCAATTAGAGACTACGTTTGATCAATGCCACAGTGATCTACAACGCAGATGCTGCCGCCATCCATGTCATAGTCGCAGTAATCGTATGCACCACAGCCATCTGCTTTATCATAAACAGTACAGATGTCAGTAATGCCCAAGAGGCAGTCAAAAGACATCGGCTTCACGCCTGCCTCGTCGCCACTTCCTGGATTAATCGGATGAATATGCTTCACGACTACCTCCCTTTGAGTGCAGAAAAACCTCAATATTGTGTATAACAAACCAAGATGTCTAGTTCACCATATTTCTAGAATGGTTTCGGCGAACGTAGCAATAAGCTTCGCAGACGGTAATCAGAAGAACGAACACCTCCACAATGGTGACAGCAATGCGCTGAACCGCTTATTCCGATACAGTAGCTTCTCGTTGATTTTTCTCCTGCGAAGATGAGTGGCGGGAAATAAGGTCAAAAGCCATCTCGTAGCACATTTTTCTATATTCACATGATGCAGGGTGTAGACTCTTGGGCAAGTAGCCGTGCTCGTCTGCAGCCTCCCAGCTACAGCCCCCACCACAGAAAGACCGAGCCCAACAGTCCGTACAGTCAATTCTTTTTTCGACACCCTGACTCCAGTTTTCAATATACCTAGTTTCGTCAATTCCGGTGACGATGTTGCCCATTTTGAATCGCATCATCCCGACAAACCTGTGACAGGGGTATACGTCCCCTTCGGGAGTCACGGAAATAAAACGCCTGCCAGCCCCGCATCCGACAAAGGCGATCCTGTTGCTCATAATCAAATCAACTGCAGTTTTCAATGTTCTAAACAAGGGCTTTTCCCCTTGATCAATCTGTTTGAGATATTGATCCGCCAAATCTATTAGGCCCGCCCTGATTTTGTTTAATGAGTGTTCGTCGAGTTTGATATTCTCATCGAATGAGCTCACGGGCGAGAAGTAAATCCTTCTGAAGCCCATCTCTTTAAACTGAAGATAGTCTTCAACAAGGTTACAGTTATTATTTGTTAAGGTCGCTCTTGCGCCGAAGGGGAACGACTCGGAAAAACGACGAACGTTTTTGTCGATATCGGAGAAAGAGCCGCCTCCCGTCTTGTACGGGCGCGATGCATCGTGCTTGCATCCTGTACCATCGAGACTAATCAGAACAGAAAACCCGTGCTCCTTGAAAGAATTCACAGCAGTGTCATTCAAAAGCGTTCCGTTGGTCGTAATAGAATAGGTAAAGTTTCTATTGGGGTATATTCTTTTTGAATAGTCGACCGTTTTCCATATCAGCGGCTCGTTAATCATGGGTTCCCCACCAAAAAAGACGATCGCAAGCGTTTCGTTTTCCGATGAACTTGCGACGAGGTGGTCGACCGCCTTGAAGGCTATCTCGTCTGTCATCAGCAGAGGAGACGTTCCATAATCTCCTTTACCGGCAAAACAGTAACTACAACCAAGGTTGCATGCATGTGAAACGTGGAGTTCGATGGATCTAAGTTTTCGAGGCGTGTCTTTTGTTAAGAAAGTCCGCTCAGACAATCGTTGATACTCATCAATGTCGTCTTCAAGTTCTGCTATGGTCGTTTGGTCGTAGCCTTTCGCAGCAAGTGACTTTGTTAGCAACTTCGAGTTGACCGTTCTTCCCGATGCTTCAAATATGCGAAGCGCATCTTCTGATGCTTGGTCAACCTGAAAGCAATTGCGAGTGACCTCATCGAAGCAGTAACGACGATCACTTACTGAGAAAAAATGCATACGTTCCTCAATTTCATGCTGGACTGGCACTAACCTTGTTTATTGTTGCGCAGCTATAAAAAACCACCAGCGGGGATTCGGTGTGCGGCCCAATCGGACTCCCAAAAGGTTCTATTTGAGACTGGCAAGCTTTGTGTTGTTGGCACTTCGACAGCGCTCTTTATTCCAACATGGAGCCTCGCAGTTTGAGTCGACTTGCCTCTGGAAGGTCCGATCTTAACTTGATTTAGGATGAAAACAGATTACAGGCGCGCTCCTCTAGAAAGAAAGGAAACCAATCGCCGCCTTTCACCGGGAAAGTTTTTATAGCCCACCTCGAGCAAAATGAAAGATGCGAGAGCGATTGGGGAACAACGCGAATCTCCCCTTTTGGGTGGGAGCGAGCCTTCAGCCACCGGCGAACGACTCGCCCTGGTCAGAATCTGGAAGTGGTGCCGGGCCGCTTGGGCCTCCCCGGTGACTTCGTGGGGCTTACCTGCCTGACGTCGAGGAGTACATCCGCAAGATTCGTTCCCTATGCCGTTTGCTCTCACGCCCGCCTTAGTTCCAAGTCGGGCGAGCCGCCGCGCTCATGCGACCCGTGGCGGCGACACGTCGACGCCGCGCTCGCTGAGCACATCTTCGGTCGCGGGCGAGCACGAGGTCGCGCCGGCGCATCCGCTGGGACTGCTGTGCGTGCAAAACGGCTACGTGGTGAGCGTCCCGCGCTGGATTCAGCCGAGTGAGGAAGGCGTTGAGATCGGAGCGCTGGCAACGGGGGAGGGCGGCATCACCGACGACGTCGGCGACGACGTCTCGGCCCGCCATGCCCATATCTGGTGCGACGAGTCTGGCGCATGGTTTGTCGAGGACCTGTCGTCCACTAACGGCACCGTGGTGGTAAACGGGGCCACGAGTGTGTGTATTCAAGTAGAGCCCGGCCGCTCCGCCCAGCTCAACCCCGGCGACGAGCTCAAACTCGGCGAATCCACCACCTACGCCATCCTGCTCGGCGCCCTCTAGCCGGCAGTTAGGTGTTCCTTTCCTGCCGGTACTTGGGGACACTCCTTGGCGCGTCAGAGCCAGTCGTCCGGGGATGGAGGGACCATTCTGGCCTTTGGCGGTCACCCGAGGTAAACCTTTACCTCCCACCTATATTTGCCGAAATATGGCTTGACGGCGGGGTACAATAACCCCGCATGCGGATTTCCGTTGCGGGCGCTTCCCATCGCCGGGGCGTGCCCGGGAGCATCCGGCATGCGGCCTTTGCGGCGCTCGGCCATGTGCAAGACGGGTAGCTGGGCCTGCGGTGCGCAAGCGCCCCTCGCCTTGGCATGCCTTCTCTCCACGCCATGTGCCTGCTGCTCAGTCTGCCTGCCAGATGATTGGAAGCAACAGCGAAAATCCCATCACGCCAACATCCCGGCAATCGCCGGGGCCTGTATACCTATATGAGAGGAGAGGGGTATATGGCGCGTAAGTTTAAGTCTATGGACGGCAACGAGGCGGCCGCATATGTTTCGTATGCGTACACCGAGGTAGCGGGAATTTATCCCATTACGCCGTCCAGCCCGATGGCCGACCATGTCGACCAGTGGGCGGCCCAGGGTCGCAAGAACATCTTTGGCACCCCGGTCAAGGTCGTCGAGATGGAGTCCGAGGCAGGTGCAGCCGGTACCGTTCACGGTTCGCTGGGCGCCGGTGCTCTGACCACCACCTACACGGCTTCTCAGGGCCTGCTCCTGATGATCCCGAACATGTACAAGATCGCGGGCGAGCAGCTCCCGGGCGTCTTCCACGTCTCCGCGCGTTGCGTCGCTTCCCATGCCCTGAACATCTTCGGTGATCACTCCGACGTCATGGCCTGCCGCCAGACCGGTTTCGCCATGCTCGCCGAGGGCAACGTCCAGGAGGTCATGGACCTCTCGCCGGTGGCTCACCTTGCCGCCATCGAGGGTAAGACCCCGTTCCTTAACTTCTTCGACGGCTTCCGCACCAGCCACGAGATCCAGAAGGTCGCCATGTGGGACTACAAGGATCTTGCCGAGATGTGCGACATGGACGCCGTCCAGGCTTTCCGCGATCATGCGCTCAACCCTGAGCACCCGCACACCCGTGGCAGCCACGAGAACGGCGACATCTTCTTCCAGAACCGCGAGGCCTGCAACAAGGTCTACGACGAGCTCCCTGCCGTCGTCGAGGGCTACATGAAGAAGATCAACGAGAAGCTCGGCACCGATTACGGTCTGTTCAACTACTACGGCGCTCCCGATGCCGATCGTGTCGTCGTGTGCATGGGCTCCTTCTGCGACGTGCTCGAGGAAGTCATCGACTACCTCAACGCTCACGGCGAGAAGGTCGGCCTGGTCAAGGTTCGCCTGTTCCGTCCGTTCTCCATCAAGCACTTCGTCGACGTTCTCCCCGAGACCGTCCAGAAGATCGCCGTCATGGACCGCACCAAGGAGCCGGGTTCCATCGGCGAGCCGCTCTACCAGGACGTCGTCTCCGCTCTCTATGAGGCCGGCAAGACGGGCATCAAGGTCGTCGGCGGCCGTTACGGCCTGGGCAGCAAGGACACGCCTCCCGCGTCCGCGTTCGCTGTCTTCGAGGAGCTTAAGAAGGACGAGCCCAAGCGCGAGTTCACCATCGGCATTGTCGATGACGTGACCAACCTGAGCCTGCCCGAGGCCGAGGATACGCCCAACACCGCAGCCCCCGGCACCATCGAGTGCAAGTTCTGGGGTCTGGGTGGCGACGGCACCGTCGGCGCCAACAAGAACTCGATCAAGATCATCGGCGATCACACCGACAAGTACGTTCAGGCCTACTTCCAGTACGACTCCAAGAAGACCGGCGGCGTCACCGTCTCGCACCTGCGCTTTGGTGATTCCCCGATCCGCTCGCCGTACTACGTGACCAAGGCCGACTTTGTCGCCTGCCACAACCCCAGCTACATCGTCAAGGGCTTCAAGATGGTCCGCGACGTCAAGCCGGGCGGCACCTTCCTGGTCAACTGCCAGTGGAGCGACGAGGAGTTCGCCGAGCACATGCCCGCTGTAGCCAAGCGCTACATCGCCAACAACAACGTCAACGTCTACCTGATCGACGCTATCGATCTGGCTGCCAAGGTCGGCATGGGCAAGCGCACCAACACGGTGCTCCAGTCCGCCTTCTTCGCGCTGGCCAAGGTTCTGCCCGCCGAGGACGCCCTGCAGTACATGAAGGACGCGGCTACCAAGTCCTACATGAAGAAGGGCCAGGCCATCGTCGACGCCAACCACAAGGCCATCGATGCCGGCGCTACCGCCTTCCGTAAGTTCGAGGTTCCGGCCGACTGGGCAACTGCCGAGGATGCCGCTCCCGTCGAGCTTTCCGAGGAGACCAAGTCCGCTATCGCCCAGCAGGTCAAGAACCTGCTCGAGCCCATCGACCGCATGGACGGCGACAGCCTGCCCGTTTCCGCCTTCGTCGATTGCGCCGACGGCCAGTTTGAGCTGGGCGCCTCCGCATACGAGAAGCGCGGCGTCGCCGTGGTCGTTCCCCACTGGGACGAGACCAAGTGCATCCAGTGCAACCAGTGTGCCTACGTGTGCCCGCATGCCACCATCCGTCCGTTCGCGATGACCGAGGACGAGGCTGCCGCCGCGCCCGAGGCTACCCGCACGCTCGACGCCATGGGCCCCAAGGCCAAGGGCATGAAGTTCACCATGGCCGTGTCCCCGCTCGACTGCATGGGCTGCACCAACTGCGTCAAGGTCTGCCCCAAGGGCGCCCTCGAGATGGTTCCCACCGAGCAGGAGATGGACCAGCAGCCCGTTTGGGACTACATGGTCGAGAACGTCTCCGAGAAGAAGGAGCTCATCGCGGCCAACGTCAAGGGCAGCCAGTTTAAGCAGCCTTACCTGGAGTTCTCTGGCTCCTGCGCCGGCTGCGCCGAGACCGCCTATGCACGTCTGGTGACCCAGGTCGCCGGCGACCGTATGTTCATCTCCAACGCCACCGGCTGCTCCTCCATTTGGGGCAACCCCGCTGCCACCGCTCCTTACTGCAAGGACAAGGACGGTCACGGCCCGGCGTGGAACAACTCCCTGTTCGAGGATAATGCCGAGCACGGTCTGGGCATGGCCGTCGGTTACGAGGCCGTTCAGAAGAAGCTGATCGCTGCTACGCAGGAGATCATCGCCGCTGACGGTCCGTCCGATGAGCTCAAGGCTGCCGGCCAGGCTTGGATCGACTCCGTCAACGACGCCGAGGCTTCCAAGACCGCTGCCGCCGCCTACGTTGCCGAGCTCGAGAAGTGCGGCTGCGACGCCTCCAAGGCGATCCTCGCCGACAAGGCTTACCTCACCAAGAAGTCCTTCTGGATCTTCGGCGGCGACGGTTGGGCCTACGACATCGGCTTCGGTGGCCTGGACCACGTCCTGGCTTCCGGCCACAATGTCAACGTCTTCGTCTTCGACACCGAGGTCTACTCCAACACCGGCGGTCAGGCCTCCAAGGCCTCGAACCTGGGCCAGGTCGCTCAGTTCGCCGCTGCCGGTAAGGTGACCAAGAAGAAGTCTCTGGCCGAGATTGCCATGAGCTACGGCTACGTCTACGTGGCACAGGTCGCCATGGGCGCTAACCCGGCTCAGACCCTCAAGGCCATCCACGAGGCCGAGGCATACGACGGTCCGTCCCTCATCATCGGCTACAGCCCCTGCGAGATGCACTCCATCAAGAAGGGCGGCATGCAGAACTGCCAGGCCGAGATGAAGAAGGCTGTCGAGTGCGGTTACTGGAACCTCTTCCGCTTCAACCCCGAGGCTGCTGCCGGCAAGAAGTTCTCGCTCGATTCCAAGGAGCCCGCGGGCGGTTATCAGGAGTTCCTGATGAACGAGGCCCGTTACGCTTCGCTGACGCGTTCCTTCCCCGAGCGCGCCGAGGAGCTCTTCAAGGAGAATGAGCAGGCCGCCATGGACCGCTATCAGCACCTGCTGAAGCTCAAGACGGTGTACAACGAGGCCTAGGTCTCCCACCGCAGGATCTGAGGGCTAACCTTCGCGGACGTCCTCGGACATGAAAGAACCCCCGCTGCGCACTACGTGCGGCGGGGGTTCTTTCGTCCTGCGGAGTGCCCGCGAAGGTTAGCCCTCAGATCCTGCTACGACTACGTCCTCGGATTGTGTGGGCGGATGAAGGACGTAGTTGGCCGGGTATTCCGTTCCCTTCGCTGTTTCGCGGCTTTGCCGCGAAACCTCGCGCCACTTTGGGACGCGGGGGAGGACAGGGTTGCTGCCGTCTTTTCGGAGCCCTTCTTTATTCCTTTTGCTGGATGAAAAGCCCCTTGTTTTTGCAGGGGTGCATACTCGACTTATAAGTGCATAGAATCTCGTATAGTGCGAGTAAGATATTGCGCTGCCTGTTTTGTGTTTAGCAAAGATATAGTTTGCATAATCTGGTCTAATCCCTGCTCTATTAAAATAAAGTTGCACGTAAATGGCGTAGATATGCTTGAGCTGGGGTTCTGTACGCTGAGCGGATAAAAACGACCGTTCACCGTTCCGCTATTTTCAAAATGAATAAAATGAGCGATAAAGAGAATATAAACCTTAATAAACTCGCGTATCGCACGGACGCGGGTTATTAATGGGTTGTAGGCCTTTTACAGAAAGGATTCCAGCAATGTCTAAGCCTCTTGGCAAGCCCGATCGTATTGTCGTCGCCCTTGGCGGCAACGCCCTCGGCAACAACCCCGTCGAGCAGATCGAGGCCGTGAGCAACACCGCCCACGCTCTCCTCGGTCTCATCGAGCAGGGCAATGAGATCATCATCACCCACGGCAACGGCCCGCAGGTCGGCATGATCCAGAACGCCTTCGCCGCTGCCCACGATGCCATCGGTACCCCCGAGATGCCGCTGCCCGAGTGCGGCGCCATGTCCCAGGGCTACATTGGTTATCACCTACAGCAGGGCATCGGCCGCGAGATGCACAAGCGCTATAAGCGTTGGCACGCCGCCACCGTCGTCACCCAGATCGAGTGCGATCCGGATGATCCCGCGTTCAAGAACCCGACCAAGCCGATCGGCCCCTTCTACACCGAGGAGCAGGCCAAGGAGTTCATGGCCGAGGATCCCTCCAAGGTCTTCGTCGAGGATTCCGGCCGCGGCTGGCGTCGCGTCGTCGCCTCCCCCGATCCCAAGAAGATCGTCGAGGCCGACTCCATCCTCAACCTGCTCGACAACGAGTTCATCGTCATCGCCTGCGGTGGCGGCGGCATCCCCGTCGTCCGCGACTACGAGAACAAGGGCTGCTACAAGGGCGTTCCCGCCGTCATCGACAAGGACCTGGGCGGCGAGCTGCTGGCCGAGGACTGCGACGCCGACGTCCTGTTCCTGCTGACCGCCGTCGAGCACGTCGCCATCAACTTTGGCAAGCCCAACCAGGAGGAGCTCGAGGACCTCACCGCCGACGAGGCCGAGCGCCTGGCCGACGAGGGTCAGTTCGGCAAGGGTTCCATGGAGCCCAAGGTCCGCGCCGCCATCAAGTTCGCCCGCTCCCGCAAGGGCCGCACCTGCATCATCGGCGCCCTGGACAAGGCCGCCGAGACCATGGCCGGCCTCTCCGGTACCCGCATCCACGAGTAGCCCCTACTCCGTTGCCTCTCCCGTGGGCGCCAGGCAAAGCGCCCACAAACTAGCCTCTCTTCATGAGCCCCGCGGTCCGCTCCGACTGCGGGGCTTTTGCTATTCACCTAGTCATTGGGTGTTCCTATAGTTTTGTCAACCGTCGGGGCTACTCCCGGTAGGGCACCCGGTCGCGCATCACGGCGTATATCGCCCTGAGCCGCTTCCTCGCGACGGCCTTGAGCGCCCGCCCGT
>NZ_JBBNLO010000025.1:0-35023 GCF_040092405.1 Collinsella sp. CLA-ER-H2 | reverse complement strand
GACTGGGAGGGCGTGGCGGCCGAGGAGTTCATGGGAAGGCTCGAGGCCTACCTCGTGTACTATCGTGAGGAGCGGATCAAGAAGTCCCTCGGGTGGCTGAGCCCGATGGAGTACCGCAGGAAGCTTGGATACGCCTAGGCGCGGTCCAAGAAATCGTCCGCACCCCCAAAGGTAGCAAAATGCCCCGCGGGCAGGAGGCTGCTCGCGGGGCAAAGAAGAGGGGCTTGTTGGTGGCGGACCGAGGGGCTCGGCATGGGGTTTCTGCCGCGGCCGCTCTTAAGGCGTTACAGCTCGACGAGCTGGCCGGTCTCGGCGGCCTCCTTGATGGCGTTGAGAAGCGTGAGCGTCTTAACGTTGTCGGCGGGGGTCACGACGGGCTCGACCTCGCGGCGGACAACCTTCACAAAGTGCTTGAGCTGCATCTTGTGCGGCAGCGCCGGGTCGACGGCCGGGATCTCCATCTGCAGCGGCTTGTGCCAGTTGGAGGCGCCGTCGTAGGAGAACTGGTGCAGGCGGGGCAGCGAAAGGGCGCCCTTAGTGCCGCCGATAAAGTAGGCGTCGGCGTCGAAGGGACGGTACTGCGGGTCCTCGCGAGCGGTGGCCTCCCAGTTCCAGGGGCTGGCGGTGGCGTCGGAGATGGTCATGCTCGCAAGCGCGCCATCGGCAAAACGGACGTTGACCACGGCGGAGTCCTCGGTCTCAAAACCGCGGGCGGCGCTGGACTGCATGCCCTGGACGGCAACGGGCTCGCCCAGCAGGTAACGGAGCAGGTCGACGTCGTGCACCAGGTTGACCAGGATCGGGCCGGCACCCTTCTTGCGGCGCCACTCGACGTCGAAGTACTCGTCATTCTTATAGATCATGTAGTGGAAGCTCGACACGGTGAGCTTGCCCAGCTCGCCGGACTCGATGATCTCCTTGGCCTTGTTGACGAAGGGGTTGTGGCGACGGTGCTGACCCACGAGCACGGGCACGCCGGCGGTCTCGGCTTCGGCGGCGAAGGCCTGGGCATCCTCAAGATCGTTGGAGATCGGCTTTTCGACCAGCGGCACGATGTTGCGCTTCACAGCCTCGCGAGCAACGCCCAGGTGCAGGTCGTTGGGGGTGGCGATGATGACGGCCTCGGGCTTGACCTCGTCCATCATCTGGGCGGGATCGGTGTAAAACGGCACGCCGGCGGCCTCGGCCGTGGCGCGGGCGCCCTCAAAGGCGTCGGCGATGGCGACGAGCTCGGCCTCGGGCTCCTCGGTGACAAAGCGGATGTGGTTGCGGCCCATGGCGCCGGCGCCGATAACGGCAATGCGGACGGGGTTGAGCTCAGGCATTTCGACTCCTTAATACTGGTGACCGGTGGAATGCGACAAAGGGACTGTCCCTTTGTCGCATCGGTAAAACTAGGCGGACTTCTTCTTGCTGTCGGAGACCATCATGTAGACGGTGAGCACGACGGCGATGGCGGCGATCACGATGGCGCCGTAGAAGGACTGCTGGTAGGCGGCGCTGCCGGCCTCGGCGTGATACAGCACGGCGGTGATGGGCTGGCTGATCCAGGTGGAAGCGGCATAGCCCAAAAACATGATGCCGTAGTTGACGCCGATGTTGCTGGTACCGAAGGCGCCACCGGTGAGCGGCGGGTAGATGACGAGCAGGGCGCCAAAGCTAAAGCCGAGCAGGGCGAGCGCCACGAAGAACATGCTCTGCGTAAAGCTCATCGACATGATGACGAGCGCGACGATGGTGACGACAAGGCTGATGAGCAGCGACTTGTAGGCACCGAGCTTGTCGATGATCTGACCAAAGGACAGACGGCCGACCAGGTTGGCGCAGGTGTTGACGGAGACGACCACACCGCCGAGAGCGACGGCAGCGGCGCTCGTGGGGTCGGCGAAGAGCTGGACGGCGGCGATGGAGGCAACCTTGCCGACGAGCAGGGTGCCCGCGGTGGCGGCAAAGGCGAAGGTGACGATGAGGACCCAGAAGCGCGGGGTCTTGACCATCTCGCCCGGGGTGAGGTCGCCGAAGGTGCCGGCATGTGCGCCACCCTTGGGGGCCTCGAAGCCCTCGGGCAGCCAACCGGCCTCGGGGGCCTTCAGGAACAGGGCGGAGGCGGCGATCATCACAAAGAAGATAACGCCGAGCGCCTTAAGGGCGCCAAAGATTCCCAGGCTTGGGATGAGCAGCGAGGCGAGCACCGGGGACAGCACGGCGGGGCCGGCGGTCGAAGCGGCCAGGGTGATGCCGGAGGCAAGGCCCTTCTTGTCGATGAACCACTTTTGACCGGTGGTGAGCGCCGGATTGTAGCCCAGGCCGTTGCCGATGGCGGCGACGAGCGAGAACCACAGGTAGAACTGCCATGGCTCGGTAACGGTGCCGGACATGAACCAGCCCAGGCCGTAGCACACGGCGGCGGCGATCACGACGTTGCGCGGGCCGATCTTATCGGAGATGCGGCCGGCGAAGATGCCCGTCACGGCCATGATGGTCTGAAAGACCGGGAAGGCCCAGGTAAGAGCGCTGGACCACTCGGGGTAGACGGCGAGCAGGTTCTTGCTCACGACGGAGTACAGCGCGATGGAGCTGATGAAGAACATGGTGACGCACGCGGCGGAAAGCACGACGGCGCGACCCTTGTTGGAGTTGGTGGAAGCCATTGGACTCTTTCTAATCGATGCGGGGAGGGGAGGGGTTTGCCCTGCGCCCTTCTCTACCGGGTTGGTTTACTGGTCGGTCGGCTTAGCGACGCCGGACTCATCGGACCAGAGCTCGACACCCTTGTTCTTAAGGTAGTTGTCGGCGTATGCGCGACGGCCGCCGGGCTTGGCGGTGAGGTCGCCCATCATGTTGGAGAAACCGCCGTCGACCTTAATGGCGTCGCCGGTGGTAAAGTCCGAGCGCTTGGACGCCAGGAACATGACGGCGTTGGCGATATCGCTGACCTCGCCGATGCGGCGCGTGGCGATCAGACGGCTGCGGCTCTTCTCGACCTCGGGGTCGGCGTAGAAGTTGGCCGACATGGGGGTCTTGACGAAGCAGGGCTCGACGCAGTTGGAGCGCACGCCATACGGGCCCCACTCGGCGGCAAGCATCTTGGACATCATGTTGACGCCGGCCTTGGTGGAGCTGTACACGCCCGAGAACGTTTCGGGGGAGTGGCTGGCGACGGTGGAGATGTGCACCAGGCGGCCCTGGCCTGCCTTGATCATCTCGCGACCAAAGCGCTGCGAGGTGATGAAGTAGCCGGTGAGGTTGACGTTGAGCACCTGCTTCCAGTCGCTCAGCGGCAGGTCCTCCATAGCGGCGAAGCGCAGGATGCCGGCGGTGTTGACGAGGACGTCGACGCGGCCGAAGTTGGCGATGGTGGCATCGACGGCGGCCTGAACCTCGGCCTCGTCGGTGGCGTTCATCTTGTAGCCCTCGGCGTGGATACCAAACTCTGCGGCGAGGTCGGCGGCTGCGGCCTTGACCTTCTCCTCGTCCAGGTCGAGCAGGACGACGTTGGCGCCGTTGCGGGCGAACTCGCGGCAAATCTCGACGCCCATGCCGCCGAGTGCACCGGTCACGGCGCAGACATCGCCCTCGAGCTTAAGCCAATTGCTCATAGGAACTTCCCTTCTTGTGCCTCCCTGTGAGCCGTTCCCATTAATCGGCCCACGTGGTTTTCGTCGGTTATCGTATGCTTTGCATTTGCGCAGGTGAATTGCATATTTGTTAGAATGACGTTAACCGTAGGTTTACACTGTGCGATGCAGTTTATTTTCAATTGAGCGCGTGACCTGCGAAAACAACCCCCTGTGGCACCATGCGGTCACGGGCGCGAAAACGGGAGATTGACGTGTACGATCGACGACTTGAGGCCATATCGGCCGCCGCGGAGCTGGGAAGCTTCTCGCGTGCGGCGGCAAAATTGCGCGTGTCGACCCCGGCACTCGTCAAGCAGGTGTCGGGATTTGAGGCCGAGTTCGGCATCACGCTGTTCGAACGCTCGCATTCGGGTGTTAAGGTGACGCCGGCGGGCGCTCTGCTGGTGGACGACGCGCGCTCGATCATGCGGCAGTCCGAGGACGCGCTGCGCCGTGCCCGACGCGCGGCGGGCGATGACGGTGCTGTGCGCCTGGGTGTGTCGATGATGTGCCCGGGGCGCCAAACGCTGTCGATGTGGTCGGGCATTCACGAGCTGGAGCCGTCGCTGCGTTTTGAAATCGTGCCGGTGAGCGACCTCTATGACGAGCGCGAATCCGTCATGCGCAGCTTGGGCCGCGAGGTCGATGTGGTGCAGTCGAGTTTTTCGACCCCGCGCTGGGGTGATGCCTGCCAAAAGCTCCTCATCGTCAACGTGTCGTTTTATATCGATGTGCCGCGTACGAGCCCGCTCGCGCGTAAGAGCCGCATCACAGTTGCCGACCTGGAGGGTATGCGCCTGCGCGTGCTCCGTCACGGCAACGACGCAATGGACAGCCTGCGCATCGACCTTCTGGCCGACGGCGGCGTTGACGTGATCGACGTGGACAGCTTTGACTTTGCGCTCTTTAACGAGGCGGAGGAAAAAGGCGACGCGGTGCTCACCTGCGGCGCGTGGTCGGGCGTGCACCCGGCCTTTATGGGCGTACCGTTCCTATGCGGCCGCGAGGTGCCGGTCTTCTTGCACTACCCGCTCGAGCCAACCCTCCAAGTGCAAAAATTCGTCAACGCCATGGCACAACTTCTCAAATAACTATCGTGTCGATGATTTTTTAATCCCCGTCCTAGAAAAATCATCTGGTAGAGTTGACCTCACGTGAATTTCAGCACACTGCGTGCTACCTGCTCTTTTGCCATTTGAGGGAGTGAACTTGTGAATACTTCTGTCGCCAAGAAGGCCAGCCAGGCGGTGCGTCTGCTCATGATGGTGCTCACGGCAGTTCTCATCTTCTTCTTCATCAATGTTATGCTGCTCGTCTCCGATATCCAGGGCACGGCGCGCGTCGTCAACTACGCCGGTCTGGTGCGCGGTACCACGCAGCGAATCGTGAAGCTCGAGGACGCGGGCCAGCCTCAAGATGACCTGCTCAAAGCCGTGGATTCATACATCAACGGTTTGCGTTACGGAAGTGACGACCTCAACCTCGTCCGCCTCGACGACGACGAGTACCAGGCAAGGATGACCGAGCTTGCAAATTATTATGATGAGCTTTGCGCCGAGATCATTCGCGTGCGCGAAGTCGGCTACGAGAACACTGACATCATCGCCATGAGCGAGGAGTTCTTTGGCATTTGCGACGATGCTACGCGACTCGCAGAGGACTACTCTCAGGAGAAGGCGTCGGCGCTCAACTATCTCGAGGGCTTGGTGATCATCGACATCATGGGCTTGGTGGCGACCTTTGCGGTCGAACTTGTTCGCGCGGTGCGAACTGCCGCGCTCAATCGCGAACTGCAGAGCAAAGTCTATCTCGACGAAGCCACGGGACTTCCCAACAAGAACAAGTGCGAGGAGGTCTTGGGGCAGGAGCAGCCTGTCTCCGCGGAGGCGCCCGTTGCGATGTGCGTCTTCGACCTTAACAATCTGCATACGGTCAATAACAACTTCGGCCACGAGAAAGGCGACGAATACATCCGTTCTTTTGCCCAGCAGCTGGGGCGTGTGGCGTCCGAGACCTGCTTTGTGGGTCGCGACGGCGGCGATGAGTTTATCGCGGTGCTGTGGGATGCCGATCGAGCTGCCGTGGAGTCCTGTCTCGCTCGGGTTCGTGCGAACGTGAACGAGTATTCCGAGGCTCACCTCGACATGCCTATCAGCTATGCGGTGGGCTACGCGCTTTCCGGTGATTTTGATGAACCGCCTACGATGCGTGAACTCTTTTCCCAGGCCGACAAAAACATGTACATCGACAAGAACCGCGTAAAGACAGCTGAGGCAGCCGAGCCGCAACGCGAGGAACGGTAAGCCTGTAACAGAGGGTATAGAAAAGCCTCCGCAGCTCGTGTGGCTGCGGAGGCTTTATTCGTTGCGGTGCATTGTGTTTGGGTCGTTGAGATGAGTCGATTTGCCCCGAAAGAGGGGGGCATTGACCTTAGGGTCATGCCCGACGAATGAGCGGCAAATCGGCCATCTCGGCGAGCCAGACTATTCCAGCTCAAACGCTCCGGTATAGAGCTGGTAGTAGTATCCGCGCTTGGCGATCAGCTCGTCGTGGTTGCCGCGCTCGATGATGCGGCCGTGGTCCAGGCAGATGATCGCGTCGGAGTTGCGCACGGTGGAGAGGCGGTGCGCGATGACAAACGTCGTGCGGCCCTCCATGAGCTTGTCCATGCCCGCCTGCACGATGGCCTCGGTGCGGGTGTCGATGGAGCTCGTGGCCTCGTCCAGAATCATCGCCGGCGGATCGGCGACGGCGGCGCGCGCGATCGAGATCAGCTGGCGCTGGCCCTGCGACAGCTGCGCGCCGTTGCCGGTGAGCATGGTGTCGTAGCCGTCGGGCAGGCGGGTGATAAAGTCGTCCGCTCCCGCGAGCTTGGCCGCCTTGATGCACTCCTCGTCGGTGGCGTCCAGGTTGCCGTAGCGGATGTTGTCCATGACGGTGCCGGTGAACAGGTTCACGTCCTGCAGCACCACGCCGAGCGAGCGACGCAGATCGGACTTGCGAATCTTGTTGACGTTGATGCCGTCGTAGCGGATCTTGCCGTCGGCAATGTCGTAGAAGCGGTTGATGAGGTTGGTGATGGTCGTCTTGCCGGCACCGGTGGCGCCGACAAACGCGACCTTCTGGCCCGGCTTGGCGTACACAGACACGCCGTGCAGCACCTCGTGGTCGGGCGTGTAGCCAAAGTCCACGTTGTCCATGACCAGGTCGCCACGCAGCGGCACGTACTCGATCTCGCCGGTCGCGCGGTGCGGGTGCTTCCAAGCCCACATACCGGTGTGGTGGTCGGCCTCCTCGAGCTGCCAGGTGTCGGGATTCACCTGTGCGTTGACAAGCGTCACGTAGCCCTCGTCGGCCTCGGGCTCCTCGTCGAGTAGCTCAAAGATACGCTCGGCGCCGGCAAGGCCCATGACCACGGCGTTGATCTGCTGCGAGATCTGGCCGATCTGGCCACAGAACTGCTTGGTCATGTTGAGGAACGGCACCACGACGGCGATGGAGAGCGCCATGCCCGAGATGCTCAGGTTGGGTACGCCCAGTGCCAGGAAGATGCCGCCGGCCAGCGCGACCAGCACGTAGAGCAGGTTGCCCAGGTTCATGAGGATCGGCATGAGGATGTTGGCGTACATGTTGGCCTTCTGCGAGACCTCGAAGAGCTTCTCGTTGCGCTCGTCAAAGTCGGCCTCGGCGGCGGCCTCGTGGCAGAACGCCTTGACGACTTTCTGGCCGTTCATGACTTCCTCGATATGGCCCTCGACCACGCCGAGCTCGGTTTGCTGCGCGATAAAGAAGCGCGCGGAGTTGGAGCCGAGCAGCTTGGTCATAAAGGTCATAAAGGCGATGCCGGCAATGATGACCAGGCACATCCACACGCTGTAATACAGCATGATGAAGAACACGGTGACGATGACGATGATCGTCATGAGCAGGTTGGGTAGCGACTGGCTGATCATCTGACGCAGCGTGTCGATGTCGTTGGTGTAGTGGCTCATGATGTCGCCGCGCTGGTGCGTGTCGAAGTAGCGAATCGGCAGGTCCTGCATGCGGTTGAACATCTTTTCGCGCAGCTTCTCGAGCGAGCCCTGCGTGATGACGGCCATGGCGCGGTTCCAGAAGAGCGAGGAGGCGACGCCCACGGCGTAGATGCAGCCGAGGGTGGTCACGAGCTTCAGAATCTTGGGCTGCGCGGCCGTCCAGTCGCCCGACTGCCACGATTCGCTAATGACCTGCAACGCGCTCTGGAGAAACGTCGCGCCGATGGAGTTGATGATGGCGCAGAGCACAACGCCGGCGACGACGAGGGGCAAAAGCACCGGGTAGAAGCCAAAGAGCATCTTGATCAGGCGCGTCATGGTGCCGCCCTTGCGGTTGCGCGCGCGCTCGGCGGTAGCGGCCTTACTCATGTGCCTCGCCTCCTTCCTGGGTCTGAGCTTGCGGTGCGGATGCCTCGGTGTCGGCCGCGGCGGTCTCGCCCGCGTCCTCGCCTTCGGCACTCATCTTATTTTGCGAGGTAAAGGTCTCGCGGTAGATCTCGCTCGTCTTGAGCAGCTCATCGTGGTTGCCGATGTCCTTGATGCGGCCGCCCTCCATGACGATGATGCGGTCGGCGTCCTGCACGGAGCTGATGCGCTGGGCGATGATGAGCTTGGTCGTGTTGGGCAGGTAGCTCGCCAGGCCCTCGCGGATCTTGGCGTCGGTCTTGGTGTCGACGGCGCTCGTGGAGTCGTCCAGGATCAGAATCTTGGGGCGACGCAGCAGGGCACGCGCGATGCACAGGCGCTGCTTCTGGCCACCGGAGACGTTGGAGCCGCCCTGCTCAATCCAGGCGTCGTAGCCCTTGGGGAAGCCGTCGACAAACTCGTCGGCGCAGGCCAGGTGCGCTGCCTCGCGGACTTCCTCGTCGGTGGCGTTCGGGTCGCCCCAGCGCAGGTTTTCGGCGATGGTGCCGCTAAACAGCACGTTTTTCTGCAGCACCATGGCCACCTGGTGGCGCAGCGCGTCCAGATCGTAGTCGCGAACGTCCACGCCGCCGACGCGCACAGTGCCCTCGGTGACATCGTACAGGCGGGCGATCAGATTCACGAGCGTCGACTTGGCCGAGCCGGTGCCGCCGATAATACCGATGGTCTCGCCGCTCTTAATATGCAGGTCGATATCGTCGAGCGCCTGGCGGCGGGCATGCTCGGAGTACTTAAAGCTCACGTGATCGAAGTCGATGGAGCCGTCGGCAACCTCGTGCACGGGCTCGGTCGGATTGGCGATCGTGGGCTCGGCGGCCAGCACCTCGGTAATGCGGTGCGCCGACTCATCGGCCATGGTCACCATGACAAAGATCATCGACAGCTGCATCAGGCTCATCAGAATCTGGAAGCCGTAGGTAAAGATGGAGGAGAGCTGGCCCACGTCGAACAGGGTGCCCTGGCTCGTGATGATGAGCTCGGAACCCAGGTAGATGATGACGACGAACGCGCCGTTGACGCAGATGTTCATCATGGGGTTGTTGAAGGCGAGCAGCTTCTCGGCGCGGGTGAAGTCCATCTGGACGTCGCGCGCGGCGGTGGCGAACTTCTCCTTCTCGTAATCCTGACGCACGTAGCTCTTGACCACGCGCATGCCGGTGACGTTTTCCTCGACCGACTCGTTGAGCGCGTCGTACTTGTGGAACACGCGGGCAAAGATCGGGCGCACCTTATAGATGATGAAGAACAGGCCAAAGCCCAGTAGTGGAATAATGACCAGGTAGACCATAGCGACGCTGCCGCCCATGGCGTAGGCCATGGTAAAGGCAAAGATCAGCACCAGCGGCGAGCGCACGGCGATGCGAATGAGCATCATAAAGGCCTGCTGCACGTTATTGATGTCGGTGGTGAGGCGGGTGACGAGCGAGGAGCTCGAGAACTCGTCGATGTTGGCGAAGCTGAACGTCTGGATCTTGTAGAACAGGTCGCGACGCAGGTTCTTGGCAAAGCCGCAGCTGGCGTGGCTGCAGGTGATGCCCGCGGCGGCGCCAAAGGCGAGCGACGTCAGCGCGATGAGCACCAGAAGGCCGGCGGTGGGCAGCATCTCGGCAACGGCGGCGCCGTCCTTGATGGCGTCGATCATGTCGGCGGTGATAAACGGGATCAGCATCTCGCAGATTACCTCGCCAAGTACCAGCAGCGGCGTGGCGATCGTGACCTTCTTGTAATCGCGGATGCTGCCCATAAGGGTTTTAATCATCCAGTTCCTCCCAGGTTACGCGGATTTTTTCGAGCATCTCGGCAAGCTGCTCGCGCTCGTCGTGGGTGAGAGCGCTAAAGGCCTGCTCCCTAAAGCGGATGCGCGAGGCTTGGTCGATGCGGGCCTTCTCCCAGCCGATCTCGGTCAGGCGAATGGTGAGCTGCCGGCGATCTTTTGGATTGCGGCTACGCTCGATAATGCCGGCGCACTCGAGCTTGGACAAGATCTCGGAAAGCGACCCCGGTTTGAGGTCAAAGTGCATGCCGAGTTCCTGCTGCGACATCTCGCCGTTTTCCTGTTTGGCAAGCAGGCAGACGATGGGCGCCTTGCCGGACACGCCGCCGCCGTGAAAGTGCATGTAGTGGCCACAAAAGCCTAGACCGCTCAGGATGCGCTTGGCGAGCTTGTCTTCGCCGTTAACTGCTTCGGGCACGTCTGCCGGCTGCGACGGGTCGCCGCCGGGCTCGTGCGGGCGAAGGTTAAGGGGTTCATCGCACATGAATTCGTATCGCTCCTTTCTTTAGTTAGGTAGTGGGATTGTTTTGTGCCTAACTAATCTAGGAGCGCAAGAAATAATTGTCAAGGTACCAAAGTAATAGTTGCGCGGTTTTACCAAACCGCGCAACGGCTCGACGCTGCGCGGGCCGCATTTGGACAATCTGACGTTCAACTTCAAGGGCGCGACCAGAAGGTCAGCGCCCTTTCGTTTCACGTCACCTTGTCTCAAATGCGACCCGCTCGCTGGCATTGCCAAAACATCGACGTTTCCATAGTTGTCAAGCCTTTGGTGCAAGGGGGACAGGTTACTTTGCACCATTGGTGAATGTGCCCTTCGTGGTGCAAGCTCCCGCAGTCGGCGTTCCCTGCGCTACACTTAGTCGCACTGTGGCGACTATGCGCCGCTCCCGACCCAAGGGGGACACTCATGAAGAACACTCAGCTGCTGCTGATCAACGATATGTGCGGCTATGGCAAGGTCGCGCTTTCCGCCATGCTTCCGGTGCTGTCGCACATGGGCTACCGTATCCACAATCTGCCGACGGCGCTTGTGTCCGATACGCTCAACTACCCCAAGTTCTACATCCACGACACCACGGAGTACGTGCGTCAGAGCCTCGCCATCTGGGAAGAGCTCGGCTTTGAGTTCGATGCCATCTCGACCGGCTTTATCGTGACCGAAGAAGAGACGCGCATCATTTCGGACTTCTGTCACCGCCGCGCGCAAAAGGGCACTAAGGTGTTCGTCGACCCCATCATGGGCGACAACGGCAAGCTCTACGCCGGTGTTCCCGAGTCCACGATCGGCCTCATGAGGCACCTGCTCGAGTGCGCCGACTACGCGGTTCCCAACTACACCGAGGCCTGTCTGCTCACCGACACGCCCATTGCCGAGCACATTACGCCCGATGAGGGCCGTGTCCTTGTGGACGCCATGCGCGCGCTGGGCGCCAAGTCGGTGGTCATTACGAGCGCTGTGGTCGACGGCACGAACGCCGTCATCGGTTACGACCACGTGGCGGGGGAGTACTTCACGATCCCCTTCGACCTGATCCCGGTTTACTTCCCGGGTACGGGCGATACGTTCTCGGCGGTGCTCGTCGGTCGCGTGATGGCCGGCTGGAGCCTGCAGCGCGCAACGGCCGATGCCATGCGCGTGGTGGCAGAGCTTATCGAGCGCAACGCCGACCAGGAGGACAAGTCCGCCGGCCTGCCCATCGAGGCCTGCCTGGATGTGATCGACCATGAGTAGCGCCGGCGAAAGCATCCCCGAGCCCGCGAGCGAGAACAAGCCGCTCGGTGCGCCGCGTGGCAAGCGCCCGCGTATTCGCATTAGCTGCGTGGACCAGCTGGGTACGTGTCGCTGCCACCATGGGCACAAGCCGGGCGACGTCTTCGACTTCGACCGCGATCGCGGCAAGATGTGCTCCATGGCCTGCCACGTGGGCTTTCCCTATATCGACATCCTGCGCTACGGCGGCACCGTGCCCGGCAACAAGCCCGGCACGGCAAAGTTCTGCTGCCCCGAGGTCGATACGCTGAACGTTTGGCTCGCCGAGATCGTCGACGAGTAATTGAGCGTGGATTTTCTCCCGCCGAGATGATGAGCGTGGATAATCTCCCGTTTAGAGCGCCGTTTCGCGCTCGAAGTGGGAGATTGTCCACGCTCAATTTGTATGCGGGAGAAAATCCACGCTCGTTTTATACCGATGGCGTGGCCCGTATATTCGCGCCGCTCGAGCGCCTACAGCTGCTCGAGCATGGCCGTGCAGCCGGCGAGCACATCGCGGTAGGTGGCATCAAAGTTGCCGGTATACCAGGGGTCGGCCACGTCGCCGGGGCGATCGGTCCAATCGAGCGGGCGCGAGATCTTGCCGTCGGGGTCGTCGCCAAAGATGCGACGCAGGCCACGGGCGTTCTCGGCATCCATATAGACAATGTGATCCCAGTCGCCATACTCCGCGCGACGTACCTGACGTGCGCGATGTGCGACGACGGGAATCCCAACCTCGCGTAGCTTGGCAACGGTACCGTGATGCGGCGGGTTGCCGATCTCCTCGGTCGAGGTCGCCGCGGAATCGATGGCAAACTCCGCCTCGCGCCCGGCGCGGTGCACCAGCTCGGTAAACACTGACTCAGCCATCGTCGAGCGGCAGATGTTCCCGTGGCAAATAAACAGTACGTGCTGCATATGATGGTTCCTTTCTGGGCGGTATCGATTGGCTCGATTATCGCACCTACGCCCCGATGTGATGTGGCAAGGGGACAGGGTCAAATAGTTATTTCTACCTGCGATAATAACAAGATAAGACCTCTAATCCCAACGCCTCTACTGTGTTCAAAGAGTTGAATGGCTCTAAAAATCAGTTTCCAATATAGGGTGGAGAATCCACTTTATTAAGGTCAAAAATCAGTCAAAAGTAACAGCAAAAGTAGTAAAAACGTAGTACGGCTCAAATTTTTACTACCAATGTTTACCTGCGGTTTTGTTCAATAGCAAGCATCTCGTCTTGAATATCTTCAAGCCCAAGATGGGTGTAAACGTTGTAGGTGGTGTTGATATCTGAGTGCCCCATAATGTATCTGAGCTTTGCTGGACTCATGCCAGCGCGTGCCATTCGGCTACAGAAAGTGTGCCTGAGCTGGTGCGGAGTTATATGGGGCAGTTCTTCCTTATAGATGCGGTTGTGCTTAATGATGGCGCGTTTGAGCCTATGCTCCCAATGCAGGGCAACGCATGGCATCTCATTCTTGTCTAGGCAGATGAAGCCCCTTACCCCATCGATAACAGGCTCTTCTTTTGGCTGCGCCCTCTGTCCGATGAGACTGTGGAAGGCCTTTTCGACAGAAGCGGTCATGGGGATATACCTCATACCAGATTTTGTTTTGGGCTCTTCAATGTAATACTGCATATCTCTCGCGCGATGAAGCTGCTTTTGAACACGTATACAGTGGCTATCGAAGTCAATGTCATCAAAGGTCAGGCCGCAGTATTCAGAAATTCTGAGTCCAGTGTTCAACAAGATAAAGTAAGTTTCAAAGTAGCGCGAGAAGTGATGATCCGAGCGCATGAACTCAAGGAATAGCCGTTCTTGTCTAACGCTTAACGATTCTCTGGATACCGTATCGTTGACCAGAACATTGATAAGTTCGAAGTTAAAAGGGTTGCGTCTTATAATTCCGCATTCTTCGGCCAGTTGGAAAGCTGGTCTGAGTACGCCTCGGATGCTACAGACGCTGCTATATCCCTTTCCAACATCTTGCTGAAGGTGGATGAGCCATTTCTTTGCATCCAACACCGTAATGTTTGATATTTGGGCCTTGCTGAAGCTGTCTGTTTTCAGGTAATTGGTGACGGTTTTATAGGCGCTAACAGTTGTCTTTCGTACCGCAACCTTGGTCGCAAGGTAGTTCTCAACCAGAGTTATGACGTTCATGTTCTCAGGTGCAATGTGGTCGAAGAGGTCTTTTTGAATCTGCTGTTCTTTCTGCCTTAAGCAGAGGTCTCTCTTTTTGCCGCGTGGGGTTTGGTCGTGAATTGTCAAAGTCCACGAATAGACAAAGCAGGTTTTTCCCATCCAATTGGTGTATTTGAACGAGTAACGCCCGTCTGGGCGCTGGCCTTCTCCGCGATGGAGAACCCGACCCTTGTTATCTTTCCTATTCGACATAGCTTGGATCTCCTTCCAGAGACTCAAGCACGACAACATGATTGTAGCTATGGGGTTGTCTATGCCATGGTAAAAGGGTTCGTTTATTGGGTTAAATCAAAGGAAATGAGGCCTATTTGCCCCGTTGAGGCTGGGGTTGGAGTAAGTGTCCATCGGCGCAATTCCAAGCCTGAATTTCGCTCTCAGCGTGCATTTTTGCTATAGGTTGAGCGGACATCAATTGAAATCGCAGTTTGAAAGAAAGGGCACCGTGGCGAAGTGCGCTACGGTGCCAGACATTGCATTGTGTGGATTGAGGAGCCTATGCGACTGTTGCCCTAAGCATGACTTTCTCGCCATCGCCTGCCAAAAGATAGCTAATCCCGTTTTTACTTGTAGACCCACTATTGCCTTCGACGCTGTTTGCAAGATTTGTAACGACTTCCTGAGCATCGGTTTTTGAGAGTGAGGAATCACAGGCCATTATGAATCCACGTGCAACAATCGCTGAGTCGCATTTCTTGGTGTCAATCATAAGGATGGGGGACGGGTTGCAGGAGCTGTCATACCTGCTGCTCTTTGTCAGATTGCTCTGCCCGTCCATTGTCGTAAAAGAGAGCATTGCGTACATATCGGGGTTCTTTATGTCATCAACAAACACATAGGAAATAAGCTCATCGGTGCTCTTGTCGATAACGTCTGCGTCTAGATTGCTTTTGAGCTTTCCATTGAAGGAGCTAGGGGAAAAGGAAAATGCGGAAGGGGCGGTCTCCTCTGTCGCGGTCTGGTCGTTGCCTTCAGATGACTGGCTAGTTGCGGTTGAAGGGCTATCGTCTCCCGCTTCATCGGTGCTATTCGGGGCTGGAATTATCTTTCCGCAGCGCGTACAGACTTTTGAACCATCGCTTCTGTCCTCGAAGCAATGATTGTCTGGGTTTTTCTCTCCGACGGTTTTCCTACAGTTGGCACAAGTTTTCGGTTCGGTGCACGTTGCGGAGTTCCAGTTGTGTGCATCGGGGTCAATCTTTCCATTGGGATCGACTTTTCCGCATTTATAGCAATGATTGACTTGGCAACAGTTGTTTCCGCTCCATTCGTGTATGCAGATGATGTTCGATGCAAGCATAGCCCCAACGGCAATTTCTGCGACTGCGACTATGCCGAGTACTGCTGCTGTCAATTTCATTTTGCCTGAAACGACTCGCTTCTTTTTCTTTTGCCCCTCTTGCGCTGGCTTTTTCGTTTGCGTATCGGGGAGCCTGTTATTGTCCTGCGCTTCATTCGAGGAACCGTCTTTTTGCTTCTCGGTCACAGATTCTGGCTGGTCGCTTTGAGTATCTTCTGTACTGCTGGTTGCTTCGTTGCTGGAGATGCTGTTCAGCGGAAAGCCACAATTTGGGCAGGTCGGAGCTTTGTCTGAAACTTGCTTCCCGCATTCTGGGCAGTTGATAAGGGGCATGACCTCTCCTTCCAAAGAAATTCCGACAAAGTGGAAGGGGAGAAGCACATCAACTAAATGAAGCGATGTGGAGGACACCTACCACAGTTACCACACCGCAAGGCTTCACATGCATATGCGAACAGACCTTGAAAGGCGGGTGCCCTCCAATTCGCCTGTTTGCATACGCAAAGCGGCAGCTATGCCATTGTGAAGCTCCATCCAAATATATGGATGTTGCGGTGTGGTAGATGAGATTGTATCAAGGACACGGGCTTTCATTTTGAGTAAAAGGGCGAACGGTGCCGCTTCCTGCTGGCATTTCTCAGAGCACATAGATTAAAGGCATTTTAGGCTGCTAGTGCTCTTCTCGATATCAACCGTAATTGGGCATTGAAAGGCTGGCAAGGGAAAAGACCCGTTTGCGGATTTGATAATCAGGCGAAGGTTTGCGCATTGGGTTCGATGCTAAGATTTAAATCACCACAACCGCAATCATGCTCTGCATGAGTGCACTCACAACTTAAGAGAAACGAACCAGTGACTGGGAGGACATCTGTCCTTCTCTCAGGCTGGTTCGCTATACCGAGTGCTGAGCGGTTGTGGTGACTGTGGATGGATGTCCTCCCAACCGCTGCAACAAGAGGCATCTTTCCATTTAATACGTTCGGTTGTTGTCGGATTAAGGAAGAATGCCATGATTAAGAATCTCACTCAGGAAAGCGGTATCGGCAAGGCACTTTGCATCGTTGGCATCATTGCCATCGTCGTTGGAGCTATCGAATTCTTTTCGGGCGTAGGTGCCATGGCGGATGCATCAGGGTACTTTGAAGAGGTGAGTAAGCTCTCTGCAAATATCCAGCTAATAGGTGCGGCTGGCTCTGCTATCGGCGGGCTTTTCATGCTCGGGTTCAGTGAAGTGGTCAGGTGCCTCAACGAGATTTCCTCATCCTCTTTCAAGCATGGGAATGTCCAGAATGACCTACCCAATCTTCCGAAACTCTAGAGGGGGCGTCCATGAGCGGATTTAAAGTTGTGTATCGAATTGACCCGACAGACGATACTCCCGAAATAACATGGGAGGAAGGATGCCCTCTTCTGCTCGATGCACTCCAGATTGCAAGAAACACCGACACAGGCGAGGCCTATGTTCAGACGAGATTTTTGAATATATCGGGTGAGAAAATAAACTCGTTCAAGGTAACGATTACGGTTATTTACGGTGACGGATCGGAAGAGAACCTATGCCTGAATCCTTTGGATGCCGACATATTTTCAGGAATGACGTATTCCGCTAGGCCCGTTGTTCTTTCAGCGGGTGATGCGATTGCAGCGAGGGTCAAAGTTGAAATTGTGTGTCGGGATTCAGGGCAGTGGGTCTCGCATTTGCCGCTTTCGAAGGTGCGTAAGCCGTGCGCGTTGTCGTTGTCCTCAACGGCTCTTGAGGAGCGGGTGCGAGAGCTTCGAGAATTAGGGTGCAAGGATTCGCGTAAGGCATCTCTATATTCCATTGAGAGAAATGACGGCTGGACGCTTTGCCCCTGTGGCCAAGTTAACGTTGGGACTAAGCATTGCGTTTCGTGCGGGTTAGACCTTTCGACCTATTCATCAGCACTTGAGGACTTAAAAACGCTCTCGCAAAAGGGGGCGGATCGAAAAGAAAGGGAAGAGGCCGAAAGACAAAAAAGAGATGAGAAACAGGCCGAAACCAAGAAAAAGGCAATCAGGTTCTTCGTGCCAATGCTGCTCATCGGACTCATCCTCTTAATGGTTTGGTATTCGGCTGTGTTTCTTCCTCGGGATAATGCGGAAAAAGGGCTATCGGCATTTGAAGAAAACAACAGCCTGTATGAGTACGATGATTGGGTTGATCTTGACGAGTGGGAAGAAAAATCGACCAATTATACGGAGGAGCTTAATAACTTTACATCTTTCAACTATTCCAGGCTCTCCGAGGAGTCCAAGTTAAAGGTACTCAAATTGCTGGCAAAAGAGGAAACGATAGACGCGATATACGACGAGGTTGTAAGCAACTGGGCGATTGATCCGCCTGAGTTGGAAGTGAGCTTGGCTCTGGATAGCGTTTCGATTGAAGATGATGACGTAAAGGGTGGGGCCTTTACCGTCACTGTTGAATCTCGTGAAAACGCGGGCTGGTATAGCAGCTCGTCTAAACACAAACTATCGTCTTCATTTGAATGTGAATATCAGGCAACATTTGAACCAGATTTAGAGAAAGGCTCTGTCGACATGCATCCGCTTCAGCGCGTTTCCTGTGAGCTGATGTAGTAGCCGCAATTGGTTGGCCTGGTCGGCTCGTACATTTCAAATCAAATAGGGCGATCCGCTGCTTCTTATTTGCGCAAACAGAGGCGGATCTACTTTGTTTGCGAATGCTAACCAGTAACTTAGAAAGAAGTATTCGACTGCTTAAGCACTGTTCATTGCCAGATGACGATTTCAATTGACGCACTCGCTTATTTGTTGTCCTAAGAATCTTTACCAGCCTAGTTAAGCCTTAAATCAATTACGCATGCAAGCGAACGGTCGAACGGGCGGATTTCAAGCGCGGGCGTGTTTAGTTCGACCCCATGGGGGCTGTCTGATAAGGCTAAAGTACTTTCAAAGTGTAAAAGACGCCCCTAGCCCATCGAATGAGAAGCCATGGCCTGTCTCGCTTAACGCGGACTTGTTAAGTTCTTGATTGCGCGGGCAGGCAGCTGGTTGTTGCCTAGTAAGAATGTTTTACCTACGCTGTCTGCAACACAGTGGATAGCATAGGCGTCTTTGCGGAAAGGGACATGTCTGCACGTCCCATAATTCATAACATTTGAGACATGAGAAATACCACTCCCCAAGTGAGTCTTTTGAATCAAATAGTGTCCTAAAAGATATTCCAAAAGTGTATGTCCCAATATAAAATACTAATAGGACTTTTGAGACATATAGGAATTGGAGGCACGCGATGAAGTTTCTCTACGCCCGCTGCTCAACAAAGGAACAGAATGAGGCAAGGCAGCTTGAATATGCGCACGAGCTTGGCTTAAAGGATAACCAGATATTTATCGATAAGGCTTCGGGCAAGAACGCTAATCGTCCTGCATTGAAAGATATGCTCTCTCGTCTGCGTGAGGGCGATGAGGTCTATATCACCGAGTTGTCTCGTCTGGGTAGGAGTACCAAGGACTTGATTGACCTGATGGAGGCCTTCGAACAGATGCATGTCGAGGTTCATAGCAAGAAAGAGGCTATCGATACAACCACTCCAGCAGGCAAATTGATATTTCATATGCTGTCGGCCATTGCTGAGTTCCAGAGGCAGATCATCCTTGAGAACGCTGCCGAGGGTAGGGAAGCGGCTATGAAGCAGGGCGTGAAGTTCGGTAGGCCTAATGTTGATGAAGACGCTCTCAGCATGGCTCTCTATTTATTTGAAAACGACAGAACGAAGTCAGTCAAAGAGATATGCGAAAAGACTGGCATCAGCAGGAGCACTCTATATAGAGAAGCTGGCAACAAAAATGTATGTCGTGGTAAATAAAAATCAAATATATAAACTCGATAGCTCAAAACTATATCGCGAAATAGGGAATTGATATTGATGGTTTGGCGTATAGCCGTCACATGCTAGGGGATACTTTCACTGTACCTAAATAGCGGAGTTGGTAATCTTAATTCAGGGAGGTGAGTTTGTATCCGCTACTTACTAACGTATCTACCTGCATGTTTAACAATATCAATCTCGCATTACTTATAGTTTGCTACATCTCTTCGAGACGTAGCAAATGATTATATTTGTCACCTTTCAAGTCCCTAAATAAATATTAATTATATATGGTAGTTGATTGGTGACAAATTATGCGAGATGAAATCGAGCATCTATAAGTTAATAAAAAAATTATAGTGACAAATTAAATTCGTGCAGGAAGGTAATGCAGTTGGATTGATAGGAGGTTTATTTGGATTTAGAACTAAAAGTTGGAGAGTACAGCTACAAGGAAATGTGTGAGCTATTTCACGAGAAGCAAAAAACGGGCAAGTCGAAGCAACTGCAACTGAAGCATTGGGAACTGTATTGCCGCTATGAGAGGCCGACCAATCGATTGTTCGTTGTAAATGAGGTTTACAAAACGCCGTTGGAGAGGATTGATGGGAGAAAGACGAACGGGAGAAAATCGGAAATCGAGGAAGAGTTCGCCATCCTATTCGATTCGCTGTTCGTTCGGGAATTCACGCGAAATATGTACCATATAGCAAATGGACAGTGGCAGACAGCAAGACTGACCAATGGCGAGCTTTCAAAATATTTTGGACTGTATGGGGATCGCCTTTATTATGCAAAAAAAGACAAGAAGATAGACGATGACCTATTTCAAGAGCTGACATCCAAGCTGAGTGGCAAAAGAAGGAGTCTTATTGTCGACCGCGCTGCAAAGATAGATTGGGTTGAAGTGAGAAAGGAGGTGATCGTATATTGGGGAGACCATCCTGCTTACTATGGCGAAGAGTATCGAGAGTCTTTTGATTCGTATCGCATCGAGTATGTTCGCAAACATAGATATAAATCTCTTGCGGATGTAATAAAACACGGCGAGTGGTCTGATATGTCTGAGTATGTACTTGGGCGATTTAAGGCAACGTGGGAGAGTTCCCTTACTGAGAAAAGTCCCTGGGTATTGTCGGACTATGGTTCAATAAATAGGATTGAATCGTGCACCTCGTTCGGACTTAAAGAAGGAGCGGAGAGGCCGCCGTTTCATTATTCTCTTGAAGAGGTTGATTCTGCTAGATATAGCTTCAACCTGAAAACAGTGGCATCGCTGGTCAAACTCTTCGAAAAACAAGTGCCAACAAAGGGTTGGGATATGGAACAGGTTCGCTATCTCCTTAGGAAATATGTTTTGTTGCCCAACTGGCAAGACTATAGGAAACGTTCCAGGGCTGCATAGCTCTTGTTTTGGTCTAAAACTGAAAGGCAATAGAATGTGCCATAGAGGCCACGGAGATTAATTTGGAGGAGGGGGCATCGTGTACCCTCCTCCAAATTTAATTATGATTACGCTGCTAATTCACTGTTACCCACAGACCTTGCAACAGCGGCTTTTACCGCTTGCGGAGATGCTTCCGCTGTGAATTCCAGATGAGCGTTTCAGCGTCGGGCAGTTGGGCGTGGTGTGGTAGACGCTGCCGCCCGAGACCCAGTACACGGTTTGGCCCTGTGTGGCCTGAGCTTCACTTTGGATGCGGTTTTGTTCAGCCTCCCGCTGGGCGCGCTCCTGCTCCAGTTTCTTCGCATCAACCTGTTTTTGGAGTTCATCGCGCTCGCTTTGAAGAGCATCAAGCTGGGAGTGGAGTTCTTCGAGTTTCGCTTTCTCATCGTCGATAGTTGCCTGCTGGTCTTTATAGAGCGTAAGCTCTCGACTTAAATCTGCTTTCTCGTTCTGGATCTTTTCGATGCGGCTCCGCAGCTTGTTGTTGTTATCTTGCAAAAGAGTTGCCTTGCCGAACGCATCATCATAGTCATCTGAAAGAGAATCGTACTTAGCGGAAAGTGCGTTGTAGCTCTCAACCTGCTCGCTATATGAATGGACTCCAATAGCCGTGCTGGCGATAAGTAATGCGAACAATACGGCGAAGGCCATGACGGATCTCTTGCGAGCCTTGAGGTGCCGTGAGATGCGGCGTGCTTCAGAACGGATTTTGATGCACGTGCTTGGTGCGCTGTCGTTGGGCTGATCGACTTTTCCTTTGGACTGGTTGGTCTCTGCGGTTCGCTCAATAGCAACGCAGAGACGGGCTAGGGTTTCATGGGCTAATTTGCGCCCTTCAGGGTTTCCTTCATCGGCACAGAGGTCGATGAGCTTGCAATTCAATGGTTCCATGGTCGCTCTATTAATTAATGTTTATTGAAAGATGGCCTTAATAGACAATATCCGTGTAGTAGTTATTCCATTCGAATCCGCCATAACCGCTATCGGGATTGGAGAAGTAGAACGTCACCGTATATCTAGAATGAGGCTTAACGTTATCGACTTGGCATGATGAATTTTCAGTCACGGTGCCCGACTCATTTTTTAGCGAACATTCCCAAGCCGAATCAAATTGATAGTCGGTGTTGTTGTCGACCTCGAAGCTGGCAGAATAGTCAGTCCATGTTACCTCGTTGGCGATTCGGTCGGTCTGGCTGTCGATATCGGCCTCAATGGCTTCGAGAGCTGTTAGCAGCTTCTTCTGTTTGTCTAGTCCTGCGATGTAATTAGAGACAAAGTCATCGTCCGTGGCAAGGAATCCTATCTCCTCATAAAGCTCGTTGAGCGCTTCGTAACGAAGAACCAGGCCCTTTTGCCATTCGATTTGCTCGTCTGATTTAAAGGCTTCGCCGAGGGCGGCTTTTTGGGTATCGAGTCCTTCCAAATACTTGGTGCAAGAGTTTTTAACTTTGTCATTGGAGAAGTCTGCGGAACGGTATTTTTCTAGCTTTGCTAGCTCAGCATCGACTAAAACAGCATAATCCGTATCGTCCTTTTGTTTTTGCCGCCAACGGATCGACTTTTTCAAATCTTTGCTAAATTGCTGGTCGGTTCTGAGCTTCGAGCATTCTGCGAGGGCGCTTTTCAGGTCTTTATAGTGTTTAACATCCTGCTTCCCGTTAGCATCAAGTTCTTTATATTGGTTATTAAGAGACTGAAGCTCGTCCCAAGAGTCGGCAGTAATTTTTCCGATTGAGGTAATCTGCTGGTCGAGTTTTGTCCCCTGACTGGCGCAGCCGCTCAGCAAGATGCATGAAGCCAACAATGGGATGAGCAATGCTTGTTTGCGCTTGCGCATTTGTTCCTCCAAGAAAACGTGAAGATGTTGTTGAAGGCTCTGTCTGTAGTTTGCCGCAAACAAAAGCCAGAATGCTGGCATCGCTCATCGTGGCAGTGCCATTTTCAAGATTGATTGTGAACGCTTCGTCAGATGGTCGGGCTTGTTGCGTAAAGCGGCTGATAGGCTGATGGGGCGCAATCGTTGATTGCAGTGGAAATCAGAGACAGGACGAGTTCTGCCGTAACAGCAATCGGGCGGTTCTTTTGGCTCATCGGGCTTTCCTTCCTCCGACACTTGGTAAACGCTGTGTTTGAATGGCTGATACGCCTGATAATCAGCGCTTACCTAGCCGAGCGATAGATATTGCCGTGTCATTCGAGACTGTTCCAAGTTTTTCCATTATCGGTTGAATAGGAATCGAGTTTTCCGTCTCCATCGTTATCCACGGCTTTGTTGCCATTGCCGTCAGCAATTGCTCCAGTTCCATCAGCATTTTTATGAATGGCGTACTCCCCATCGGTGTCGATATAGTCTGTGCCACCGTCTTCCGAGTCAGACTTTAGATACGTTTTGCCGTCATCCGTATCAACCCAATCGTCCTCATCTAATAATGTGCTCGATGATGAGCTGGAGTGAGAAGAATAATCATCATCGTCATCGTAGCCCTCATCGTCTTCGTCATAGGCGGCAGAAGAAGAGGGGCTTGACGAATCATTGAAAGAATTCAATATGCAAGCACAGCTGGTGATGCATAGGGCACAAAGAAGGCAGACGGCAAGCATAGCCAGCAATGTCTTTTTAAAGCGCGTCGCAAACTTCGCGCTTTCACTTTCGGTGCCAGTGTTTTCGTCCGTCATGGGTGTCATCCCTTACGCATCGTAGTCTTCGCGGAATCCGCAGTTCTGGCAGTAATACGTCTTTTTCTTCTTGCCAAGTGCTCCGCCCACGAGGCCAATGGGGCCTAAAAGCAGACCTCCAGCAGCGGCTTTTCCCACACTGAAGCCTTTATTAGATTCACCTGTGCATTTCCAACCTGTGCGCTCTCCGCAAGATGGGCATTGTGCTGGTGCTTTGTTTGCCATAAAAATCATCCTTCCATTGGCGTGACGGGAACCGTGGAAGGAAGCTCATCCGAAGAGCTGATTGCGCAGCACGAAAAGGAGGAGTATCCACCCACAGTTGCTACACAGCTCCAAGCGCCTCGCAATAGCACGAACCAGCAAGGAGAAAGGGCAAATACCCCTCCTTGTCGCTGGTTGAGTGTCTTCGGTTGTGAAGCGCAAGCATAAAAATGCTAGAGCTGTGTAGCAGGTACAACTCTAGCATGCTGATAAGCTATTTAATCTACCGACCTGTTGAACGGTCGAAAAAGTAGGCTGTTGTGAAAAAGCGGAACCATCTGGCCTGTCGTGCCTGAGCCTCTATGAGTAGTAAAAAGGTAGTAGACCAGATGATTTGAATGGTTAATACGCCTGATAATCAGCGGTTATGTTGTCCTCGACAGATATTCCCGTGGCAAATAAACAGTACGTGCTGCATATGATGGTTCCTTTCTGGGCGGTCGCGCGGGACTTACAGACTACCCTTGAGGCAGTTTGATCCGATAAAGCCCGCTGCGTACAAGGGGAGGTGGCACAGCTCGCGTCCGTCATCGGTTTCGCTGCGGGCAAAATTGTTCTCGGACAATATGTAGGCATACGGCGACCGGGCTTTTTCCATAAACGACCCGAGGGTTCTCGCGCGCACGTTGCGTGCGGACTTTACCTCGACGGGTACGATCTCCATGCGGTCGGTCTGAAGTAGAAAATCGAGCTCGCCGTTCGTCTTCCAAGACGACGGCGGCATCCAGTAATACGTCTGCAAGCCATTGCCCGAAAAAGCCTGCATGGCCGAGTTCTCCGCCAAGGCACCTCGAAAGTCGGAAGACAGCGCCATGGCGGAATCCTCTTTGAGGTCGAGCCAGAGCCGCGGGTTGATGCCGAGTTTGTAGAACATGAGGCCCGTATCGAGAAGATAGACCTTAAAGAAGCTCCCGTCTTCGTCGTCGAAGGGAACGAGGGGAGGTTCGATGCCTTCGGTCAGGTTGTTGACCGATATGACGCCGGCGCCCTCGAGCCAGTCGAGCGGCTCGATGAGCTTGGCACGACGGCCTCCGCGTTCGACCTCGGAGTACTTGAATTTCTTGGTTGAGGATCGTAGCAGCTGGGATGGAATGGAGCGCCAGACCTTGCGCGCCGCCACGCCGCTGATCCCGTTTTCGGGGTCGGTCATATCGGCGGTGTAGGTCTCGTCGATTTCGCGCTGCTCGACGCGCGCGTCTTCGATGGATAACGTCTTGCGATATGCATTGACGGCGGCGGGCATGCCGCCCACGATCTGGTATCGATGAAACAGGTTGAGCGCGGCTTGGTGTGCGGCGTAGGTCTCGAGCGTGTCGGCGTGGGTACGAACGGCATCGGCCATCTGCTCCTCGCCGAGCGCCCAGAGAAACTCCTCGAACGACATGGGATGCATGGTCTCTTGACGAACGCCGCTGGGAAAAGGCAACTTGCGCTTGCGCGTGGCGACGCCGAGCTGGCTGCCGGTCGCGCATATGCGCCAGCCCGAACCCGAGAAAAAGCGAAGCGAGTTGAGCGCCCGTTCGCAGAGCTGCACCTCGTCAAACAGGATGAATGCGGTTTCTTTGCGAATGGGGGTGCGTTTATAGTCTGAGATTCGTGCCACGATGGTGTCGACGTCGTCGGTGGGGCAGTCGAACAGCGGGGCAATCAGCTCAAGATCGGTCTGAAAGTCGAGTTTGACAAACGCATCGCCGGCGATTCGTCTGCCGATTTCCTCGGCAGCGTACGTTTTGCCCACGCGTCGTGCGCCACGGATGAGGAGGGGACGCGAGGCGTCCTTTGTCGCCCATGATTCGATAACGGATTCGATTGATCTGCGCATGGGGCCACCTTCCAATTTCGTGTATTTCAAATACATAGTTTAGTATGATTTCGTGTACTTCAAATACACGAAATCATGGAAAAACGTGTATTTGAAGTACACGAAATTGAACCGCCGGAGCCTGCAAGCGGATGAGCGCTGCTCATGCCGGGTGGTTTCTACCAGGCGCTCGCCACTCTGGTCTGTACCTGCCCCGACTCGATCCCGCCCCTATGCCTGCATCGAAGATTGTGCTGCGTGGTGGTGCTCCCAGCGTGCCAGCTTGATCGTCACCAGCGTGAGCACCCAGGCTACGAGCGAGAACACGGCACCAACGGCGCCCACGTAGGCAATGCCAATGCCGCTTACCACGGCGCCGCCCACCGCGGTGCCAAACGAGATACCGACGTTAAACGCCATGGGTTCCACCGAGCTCGCGAGCACCATCGATTTGGGATGGCGGCTGCGGGCCACGTCCATAAAGTGCGTGATGCACGAGACCGAGAACAGGTACATGAGCAGCGCCAGGCTAAAGACGAAGGCAAGCGCGAGGGGCATGGTGCCGCCAACGGCAAACAGTCCGAGTAACGCCGCGGCCTGGAGCACAAACGTCACGAGCAGCGCCTTCATACCGAAGCGCGCGTCGATCCATCCGCCCAGGATGTTCGAGATCAGGCAGAACACGCCGTAGGCCATAAGGGTGGTGCTGGCCTCGACCGTGCCCATGCCTAGTACCTGCTCCAGATAGGGCGTCACGTAGCCGTAGAACACGTAGACCGATCCCACGCCAAACAAAAAGATGAACATGCCGGTGATGATGCTTGGTTCGCGCAGGAGCCCCGCCTGTTCGCGGAAGGTGGCAGGCTCGTCGGTCTGCCCGGCGCGTGGCATAAACGCCACGAGCGCGCCGCAGATCAAAACGGCGAAGGCCAGCGTGCCGTACATGGCAACGTGCCAGTCGAGCGTATCGGCCACAAACTTGCCAATCGAGGTCACAAAGACCATCGCCACGGAAAACGCGCCGTACACCACCGAGATGGCAAGCGAGGTCTGCTGCGGAGACAACAGCTCGGGGATATACGTCACGCTTACGGCGAGCAGTGCGCCCGAGACGGAGCCCAAAATGATGCGCGAGGCAAACAGCACCTGGAAGTTGGGCGCCAGCGCCATAACCAAGTTGCCGAGTACAAAGACAATGCTGTAGCACACGAGCAGCTGGTAGCGGCGGAAACGTCCCGTGCTGAGCGCAAGCACCGGCGTCGTGATGGCGTAGACCAGCGCGAACACGCTGATGAGTTGGCCTGCGGTGGCAAGTGAGATGCCGAGCTCCGTCGCCAAGTCGCTCTCGATGCCGATGACCACGAACTCCGAGCAGCCGAGCGAAAAGCCCAGCAGTACGAGCAACGCCAGACAGAGGTTGGTACGCGCGGGGGAAAGCGCGGCGGCGGTCGATGCTGTTGTGGGCGAGGTTGCGGTGGTCAAGGCGGTTGCTCCTATGTTGCGTTGTATGAGCCTGAATCAATCTCTGAAACTCTAGCAGAACACGACAAGAAGCAGCCCCTTTGTCACGTTCCGCGCTTGCCTGTATAGTCGCAATACAGGCGAAGATGGTCTCAGGTACATCGCGGGCGACAGGAGATCCCATGGGTATGCACACGACAAAGGTTGCAGTGGGCGAGGGCAAGTTTACGCTCGAGGCCCAGTTGACGGTGACGCCGCGAGGCATGGTGGTGTACGCCTGCTCGCCGGAGTTCGCGCACCTGGGCGCCACGGCGCAGGCCATTCCGCGACCCGAGCCCGGGCGTACGGCGACCGTGAGCATCCTGGCCGTCCCGTGCCATCGCGACGAGATCCCGGCACACGACATTGCAGCGGCGCTGGCCACGCGCTTTGGTGTACCGGTGACCGCGAGCACGGGTTTTCATGTTGAGCAGGCGAGCAAGGACGATCTGCAGCGCGTGCTCGACACCACCAAGGAGCTCATCGTCGCGCTCGAGGAAACCGCAGCTCGCATCTTGCGTGCCGGCTGGGACGAGGGTGGTGCGGGCGCCGAGGTCGTAGCGGTCGATGCTGCGACCGGCGAGGTGCTCGCTCCTGTGGATCGCATCAAAGCCCATTCCGGCGAGGGTATCCTACACCAAGCATTCCTGACGCTTCTGATCGAGGGTCAGGGTGAGGGCGCACGTCTGCTGCTCTGCCGCCGCAGTCCGCTCAAGCGCCTGTGGGGCGGGGTGCTGGCCGATAGCTGCGCCGGCCATCCGCTCCCGGGGGAGGACGTCGCCGCTGCTACGGCGCGCCGTATCAACGAAGAGCTCGGCATTACACGCGAGCCCGACGACCTTAAGCGCCTGGGTCACGTGGTCTACCGCGAGGACCACGGCGACGGCCGCTGCGAGTGCGAATGGTGCGAGGTCTACCTTGCCCATGTTGAGCCGGGCGAGCTGCATATCAACCAAGAGGAGATCTCGGAAGTGCGCCGCGTGGGCCCGTCCGAGCTTAAAGGCTACCTGCAGGGTCACCCCGAGCAGCTGGCCCCCTGGCTCCGCGAGGCTCTGGAGGTCCCCTCCATCCGCGCAGCCCTCGCTATGTGACAAAGGGACAGTCCCTTTGTCACATAGCACGGTTGACCGGCTGCCCAAACCGTCCCAACATTCGATGAAAATCTCAAAAACGAGAAAAAACGCCGAATGTTGGGACGGTTTTTCTGCCCAGAGGGGAGAGGACTGCAAGCCATCCAAAAAATCTCGCTTGACTGTATTGCCGCAACACAGCGCAACGTAAGGGGTGTCCGATAACGGGCGCCCCTTTTTAGCGGCAAGGCCGCTGTGAGTCCGGAGCGCCCCCAACAAGAAAGGTGGGGAGATGGAAGCGGAAAAGAAGGCGTTTAAGATCACCAAGCGCGAAATTGGCTTTGTGCTGGGTATCGTTGTCTTTTTGCTGGTGAAGTTTCTTCCTTTGGCGGAGCTGAGTTCGACGGTCGAGCTCACGGTCGGCGGTCAGACCTGTCTGGCACTGACGCTCGCCACGGTGGTGTTCTGGGCATGTGGCGTGGCACAGCCGGGCTTTGTGGGCCTGCTCTACTGCGCGCTGCTCGTCCTGTTCAAGGTGTGCGTGGACGACACGGGTGCCGCGAGCATTTCGGCGACGGTCGCCTCCACGTTTAGCTCGTGGACCAAGGCCACCATGTGGCTCGTCATCGGCGCCTACCTCATCGCCAGCGCGGTCAAGGAATCGGGGCTGGGCGAGCGCATCGCCTACGCGTTCATGCTCAAGTTCGTGCGCGACGCCAAGTCGCTCATCATCTCGATCTTCGCGCTCACCTTTGTGCTGTCGCTGCTGATCCCGCACCCGTTCCCCCGCGCCTTCCTCATCCTGGCCGTCGTCTCGGTTATCGCCGAGTCCGCCGGCTACGGTGACGACGACAAGGGCAAGCTCGGCTTCCTCGTGTTTGCCGCTGCCGCCCCGGGTTCCATGTTCTTCCTGACCGGCGACTCCACGCTCAACCCGCTCGTTGCGCAGTACAGCGCCGAGGCCGGCGGCATGAGCCCGTCCTTCGTCGACTGGTTCCTGTACATGAGCGTGCCTATGCTGGTCGCGCTGCTGTGCACCCTGTTCCTGGGCCTCTTCCTCTTTAAGCCCAGCAAGGAGCTCGTCTACGATCGCGAGCAGATCGTGGCCAAGCAGGCCGCGCTCGGCAAGCTCTCCGTCAAGGAGATCCGCACCGTCGTGTGGCTGGTCGTCGCCATTGCGCTGTGGCTCACCGTCTCGGGCGATTACATCGGCTGGGTCACCCTGGCCATCGGCGTCGCGCTCGCCATGCCCATTATCGGTGAGGTCCTCACCCCCGCCAGCTGGAACGCCGTCGACATCAAGTCCCTCATGTTCCTGACGGCCGCCATGGCCGTGGGGTCCGTGGGCGGTGCCACCGGCATGAACGCCTGGATCGCCGACGTCGTGCTCCCCAGCTCCGTTCCCGAGAACATCTTCCTGTTCGCCCTGCTCGTCGCCGCGCTTTCCATGATCATCCACATGTTCATGGGTTCGGTTATGGCCGTGCTCGGCGTGTGCGTGCCGGCATTCATCAGCTTTGCCGCTGGCTCCAGCGTGAGCCCGCTCGCCGTGGCGCTTATCGTCTTCACGTCCATCAACATCCACTACATCCTGCCGTTCCACAACCTGCCGATCCTCATTGGCGAGGGTAAGGACGCCGGCGGCTACACCTCAAAAGAGGCCATGCGCATGGGCATTCCGCTGACCGCGGTCGTCTTTATCGTCGTGCTGGTCGAGGCCGCCTGGTTCCATCTCTTTGGCCTGATGTAAGCAGCCGAGCGCTCTTGCTTCGATGACGAGCGCTTGAGCTCAGCCGCGCGCTTTAACTGCAAGCGCTACGGCACCTACGTTATCCCGCCCAGCGGCATCCCGCCGTCGGGCTCTCTCCCGAAAGGAGTACGCCATGTCCACTACCGATGCTTCCCAGATCCACGACTTGCGTTCCGCGCTCGACTTTTTGCGTGAGATGCCGGGCCAGCTGCTCGAGACCGACACCCAGGTCGATCCCGATGCCGAGGTCTCGGGCGTCTACCGTCACGTCGGTGCTGGCGGCACCGTCATGCGCCCGACCAAAGAGGGTCCGGCGATGGTCTTCAACAACGTCAAGGGCTTTGACGACGCCAAGGTCTGCATCGGTATGCTTGCCAGCCGCAAGCGCGTTGCCGCCCTGCTCGACCTGGACGAGGAGCACCTGGGCCTCGAGATCGGCAAGCGCTTCGAGAACCTGATCGCCCCCGAGCAGATCGCCGAGGGCAAGCACGTCGACTGCCAGGAGGTCGTGTACAAGGCGACCGACGAGGGCTTTGACCTGCGCAAGATCGTTCCCGCTCCCACCAACACGCCCGTTGACGGCGGCCCCTACATCACCATGGGCCTCGCCTATGGCACGAGCCCCGATGGCACCCAGTCCGACGTAACCATCCACCGCTTCTCCTGCGTCGACAAGGACAAGCTCGCCATGTGGATCACCCCGGGCAGCCGTCACCTGGGTGCGTTCTTTGACGAGTACTGCCAGCGCGGCGAGGATATGCCCATCTCCATCTCCATCGGCCTGGACCCCGCCGTGTACATGTGCTGCGGCTTCGAGGCTCCCACCACGCCGCTCGGCTTCAACGAGCTGCAGATCGCCGGCGCCCTGCGCGGCCGCGCCGTCGAGCTTGCCGACTGCGTCACCGTTCCGCAGAAGTGCATTGCCAATGCCGAGTACGTGCTCGAGGGCTACCTCATGCACGACGAGACCATCAACGAGGATGTCAACGGCCACGGCTACGCCATGCCCGAGTTCCCCGGCTACACCGGTGGCGCCAAGGTCTGCCCGGTGATCAAGATCACCGCCGTCACCACGCGCGTCAACCCCATTATGGAGAGCTGCATCGGCCCTTCGCACGAGCACGTGTCCATGGCCGGTATCCCCACCGAGGCCTCCATCTACAAGATGGTCGAGACCGCTATCCCGGGCCGCCTGCTCAACGTTCACGCCGCTCCCTGCGGTGGCGGCAAGTTCGTTGCCATCATGCAGTTCAAGAAGTCGAGCAAAAATGACGAGGGCCGTCAGCGCAACGCCGCCATGCTCGCCTTCTCGGCGTTCTCCGAGCTCAAGCACGTCATCCTTGTCGACGAGGATGTCGACATCTTCGATATGAGCGACGTGATGTGGGCCATGACCACGCGCTTCCAGGCCGACGTGGACCTCATCACCATCCCCGGTTGCCACTGCCACGTGCTCGATCCGTCCAACGACCCCGCGTTCGATCCTTCGATCCGCGAGCACGGTATCGCCTGCAAGGCCATCTTCGACTGCACGGTTCCGTTTAACCTCAAGAAGAACTTCATCCGCTCGCAGTTCATGGAGATCGACAAGGACAAGTGGGCCGCCGAGCTCGCCTTCTAGTAAGTAGCCCTACCAAGTAGTTAAGGAGTTGTCATGCCTGAGTCTTCTGTTCGTCCCCGTCGCATTGTCGTTGGCGTGTCTGGCGCCAGCGGTGCGGCACTGGGCCTTGAATGCCTCAAATGCCTGCGCCAGGCCGGCGCTGAGTCGGCGCTTGTCGTCACGCGCGGGGGAGAGATCACCATCGAGCAGGAGCTCGGCATGACGCTCGACGAGTTTGCGTGCTATGCCGATGTGGTCTACGACAACAAGAACATTGGCGCTGCCATCGCAAGCGGCACCTATCCGGTCGACGGCATGATCGTGGCTCCCTGCTCCATGAAGACGCTCGCCGGCATCGCGAGCGGCTACAGCGAAAACCTGTTGCTGCGTGCGGCCGATGTGCAGATGAAAGAGCAGCGCCGCCTGGTGCTTATGGTGCGCGAGACGCCCTTCAGTGCGATCCATGTCGACAACATGGCACGCCTGGCGCGCGTGCCGGGCGTCATGCTCATGCCGCCCATGCTCACGTTTTACAACGGCCCCGCCACGCTCGATGAGGCGGTGCATCACATCGCCGCCAAGGCACTCGAGGCCGTCGGCGTGTCGTGCGCCAACTATAAGCGCTGGTCATAGGCATCTTTAGGGTAGGATACGAGTAGTGTTTGAGCCCGCTGCCCCTGTGGGCGGCGGGCTTTTCGTGTCAAAGGGTGTGTCGGGAGGACCTATGCAGACGGGTATGTATGCGATTAGCGAGATGGCGAGCTTGTTTAACGTTTCGCGCCAAACGCTCATCTACTACGACAAGATCGGTCTGTTTAAACCCGCCGTGGTTAACGAAAAAGGCTACCGTTTCTATTCGCCCACGCAGATCCCGCTCATGCGTCTGATCTGCATGCTGCGCGACTTGGGACTGGAACTCGATGAGATCGATCGCCTGACCTCGACGTTCGACATTGGAGAGATGACCGATCACCTGCGCTCGCGGGTGCAGGCGCTCGACGAGCAGATTGCCGGGCTCAAAGCCGAGCGCG
Organism: Collinsella sp. CLA-ER-H2; assembly: GCF_040092405.1. NCBI lineage: Bacteria > Bacillati > Actinomycetota > Coriobacteriia > Coriobacteriales > Coriobacteriaceae > Collinsella > Collinsella sp. CLA-ER-H2. Next base: position 2,915 of record NZ_JBBNLO010000025.1, on the reverse strand, counting down.
CGAGCGTGCAGGAGCGGCTGAGTTTTTACGACGAGGCGGTCTATTGGCGCGAGCGCGAGGGCAAACCGGAGCTCAAGCAATTCGAGCGCCGCTACGTGGTCTTTGAGGAGTTCCCGAGCGATATCGAGCGTGGCCGCTCGATGCTGCACCCCACGCTCATGCGGGCGATTCTGCGCATGCGTGCGCTCACGGGCACACGCCCCATGCGCGGTTGGGGCGCCATGCTGCGTCGCGAGGCGCTGCATTCCGACGACCCCATCGCCGGTGCCGGTTCCTTTGCCGTGTTGCCGCGTGGTGCCGAGGAAATACTGCCGAGCGATCCTGCCGAGCTGGCGGAGATTGGCGTCGAGGTGCTGCCCGAGGGCACGTACCTGTGCATGAGTCGCTGGGGCATGCCGTACGAGCCCGAGGGTATCCGCGCCATCGTGGCCTGCATGGACAGGCACGCGCTCCAGCCCATCGGCAATGCTTTCGATTTTTGCTACCTGGACACCACGAGCTACGACGAGTCTCACCAAGAGGACTTCTGCTGTATCCAAATCCCCGTCGCCCTCAAATAACTTGCGGTGAAATAGTCCCTAAATAGCTCGAGTGGGCGTGCAAACAGGAACTATTCCACCGCAACTTCGATGCGACAAAGGAGCAGTCCCTTTATCGCATTCCGTGCGAGCTCCAGCGCCATCTGCGGGTATAAGGCTAACAAGTGTTTATTTGCGAGGCCTAAGGGGCGCCCCGTATGGATATCGATAACTTTGAATGGTGGTATAGCGAGGGTGAGGCTCCGGATGAGGAGTGGGACGAGCCTACGCCGCGTGGCGTGTCGAGCGACGAGGACGAGACCGGCAACGACGTCGCCGCCGACTCGGACGCCGCCCTCGACCCCGTCGAGCCTCTGACCTTCGAACAAGCCTGGGCCCAGGCCGAGGCAGACGAGGCCAAGGCCGACGCTACGGCCACGCTCGGCGAGCCAGCCGACATGTCGATCTCGCCGGCAAAGACCCCGCAGCCGCGTCACAGCATCGATCCCGACAGCACGGCATCCTTCAGCATTCTCGACGTGCCCTCGCAGGGTGCCCAGGCGCCCGCACCCACACGTCGCCCCAATCTGTCTCGCGAGGAAGATGCAGGACGTCGCTCGCCGCTCGGCCCCATCCTTATCGCCTTTATGGCCGGCGTTATCGCATGCTCGGTAATTGGAAACGTCTGGAGCCATGTCGAACAACAGCGAAAAGACGCCGCCAAGGTCGAGATGTCTGTCGAGCAATCGCTCAGCCGCACGCGCTCGGTACATGTGTCGGTCGAGGTCAAGGACGGCGCGATGTGGGACACCGCGCGCGGCGACAGCCAAATGCTCATCCATATCGTGGGGCGCACGCTCAAAGGGCAAGCGATCGACGAGTACCAATACGTCAATTCCGAAGGTGACGGCATCGAGCTCAAGCCCGGCGACTACGAGCTCACGGTCGATGAGCCGCCCGTCGCCACCGACGGCACGCGTTACCGTGCTTCAAAGCGCATGGTTCCGGTGAGTTTTAATTCACAGGCGCCCGATACGGTCGATAGCACGCCGCAGGGCGGGTTTGACCTTTACGCTATTGCTCAATAACTGCACCTGTCGCTCAACCCCGCCGCCAAGAGTGGGACAATAGCCCTCGACACCGTTGTTTACTATTGGAGGAAGTAGCATGTCCACCGTCACTACCATCAAGCGCGGCGGCCTCACCGCGGCCATCGATTCCATGGGTGCCCAGCTCACGAGCCTTGCCCTCAACGGCAACGAGTATCTGTGGCAGGGCGATCCCACCTTTTGGGGCAAGCATGCGCCCATCCTGTTCCCCATTGTGGGCTCGCTGCGCAACAACACGGCAACGTCTGCGGCCGGCACCTGCGAGATGCCGCGCCACGGACTCGCGCGCATCGTCGAGCACAAGCTGGTCGAGGTTTCGGAGGACGGCTCCTCGGTAACGTACGAGATCACCGATACGCCCGAGTCGCTCAAGGCCTTTCCGTTTCACTTTAAGCTCAACATGACCTATGCCCTGACCGGCGACGCCACGCTTACCCAGACCTTTGCCGTTACGAACACCGGCGACGTGGACCTGCCGTTCTCGGTGGGCGGCCACCCCGCATTTAACGTGCCCGCCCCCGGTGCCGAGGACGAGGTATTCGAGGATTACGAGCTGGCGTTTACCGAGGCCTGGACGAACGAGGCTCCCATCATCACGCCCGACGGTCTCATGACGTTCGAGGGCAGCTACAAGGCTCCCGATAACTCGGACGTGCTGCCCATCACGCATCGCAGCTTCGATAACGATGCCATCATGTTCACCGATGTCCCGGGTTCCACGCTCACGCTGCGCGGCCGCAAGTCGGGCCACGGCGTCAAGATCGACTTTGAGGGCTTTAAGTACATCGGCGTGTGGTCTGCCGCCAACGACGCCCCGTTTGTGGCGCTCGAGCCCTGGACCGGCCACACCACCATGGACACCGAGGACGACGTCTTTGAGCACAAGGTCAACACCATTACCTTGGCACCGGGTGAGACGGACGTTCGCAGCTTTAGCGTTACCCTGCTCTAGAGGTTCCGCCGTTCTAACGAACGACGGACCGGTCGACGCTGCGCGCCACCCAGAGCGACAATTTGTCATTCAAAAGGCAAGGCATGACCAGAAGGTCTATGCCTTGCCTTTTTCATTTTTAAAGGCTTTAGCCTGTGCGGGGCGCGCAGCGCGCCGCATCAGAAACCACCCGCTATGCGGGTGGGGACAACCGGCTTTACAAAGCCGCTCCCTCGCCGGACACTTGCGATTGTTCAGGCCGCAAGGAATCCGAGTCGAGAGGGCGGTGGTGGCGTATGGCCCAGAAGGCCTACAGCCTGTCGCACACGAAGTGGATGTGCAAGTACCACGTCGTGT
>NZ_JBBNLO010000024.1:0-37986 GCF_040092405.1 Collinsella sp. CLA-ER-H2 | reverse complement strand
GATTCCTTGCGGCCTGAACAATCGCAAGTGTCCGGCGAGGGGGCGGCTTTGTAAAGCCGGTTGTCCCCACCCGCATAGCGGGTGGTTTCTGATGCGGCGCGCTGCGCGCCCCGCACAGGCTAAAGCCCGTAATGAAAAGGCGCTGACCTTCTGGTCGCGCCTTTGAAATTGAACGGTAGATTGGCCAAATGCCGGGTGCGCAGCGTCGGCCGGTCCGCCGTTCGGTAGAACGGCGGAACCAATATCCCCTAGTAGTCCAGCTTCCACATGTAGCGGCGCGTCATGTAGTCCTTGTGGGTGACGGCAGAGAGCGCACGCATGTACACGTTGTTGAGGATCGGGGCAAAGATCAGGTGATTGAAGTACTCGCTCACGCTGTCCTTGATGTCGTTGAGGCCGAGCTCCTTGGCGTCGAGCTGATAGACGCGCTCGCCACCGTACTGGTTGACGAAGCGGATGCCGCGCTCGTCGTTGCAGCGGCTGCGGCCGACGCTGATGAGCTGGAACAGCGAGGTGCGCTTGTCCAGGATCTCGAAGGGGCCGTGGAAGAAGTCGCAGGTGTTGATGGTGCAGGAGTCGATCTGCAGCATCTCCTGCACGTTGCAGATGCTAAAGACGTAGGCGGCACCAAAGAGCGGACCCTGAGCCATCACGTTGATGCAGGGCTTGTCGGCGTTTTGCTCGGCCCACTTGGCGGCGAGCGGACGGGTGTACTCGACGGCCTTGCGATAGATGGGGTCAACCAGGTCGAAGGCGGCCATAGCGGTCTCATACTCGGCATAGCCCTCGGTCTGCTGCGTAAGCTCCATGGCGATCATGGTCACGACGGCGGAGTTGGTACGGCCCATGCAAGACTCGTCGACGGCCAGGCTGTCATACTGAATCTTGTAGTCGCAGACCTCGGTGAGGCCGGACTCATCGACATAGATGGCGATGGTGCTGGCGCCGTGGTCCTTGGCGACCTGGGCGGCGACGATGGTCTCCTTGGTGCCGCGCATGGACACGACGACGGCCAGGGTGTTCTCGTTGACATAGGCGGGCGTGGCGTGCACGAACTCATTGCTGGTGTAGCTGGAGCTCACGACCTGCGTGGCCTCGTGCTCCATAAAGTACTGGGCAGGATAGTTGCCGCCGTTGGATCCGCCGGCGCCAATCCACACGACGCGCTTGATGCCGCCCTTGTCTGCCTTGTCGGCCAAAACCTGGGAGACGACGTCCTTAACCTGTTCCTGAGTAGTCATCGTGCATCAGCCTTTCTTCTCGTTTGATGCTCTCGATGGCATACAAGTTACATACATGTTTTGGTTATGTCGACTAGTTGTATGCTATATTTGTCTTAAAAAATTTGCTGATACGGTTTTCGATAACTTGATACCAGCGGTTTTGTTGTTGTATTGAATACATGCTTGATTAGATACGCATACAGGTTAGATACAGGTTGATCGCATGAACGCTTCATCTAAAAAGAGACTGACCCAATACGAGCGCTTGGCGGGCATGCTGCGCGACCGCATCGCCTCCGGCACCTACGCGCGCGGAGACAAGCTGCCGTCCGAGATGGAACTCATGGACGAATCGGGGCTGTCGCGCAGCACCGTACGCCACGCCCTTAAGGTGCTCGTTGACGAGGGCCTGGTGCGCACCGAGCGCGGGCGTGGCGCCTTTGTGGCCGACACGCCGGCACTCCACGAGAACAACCTGGTGTTTTCGAGCTACACGACACAGGTCCAGGGTCAGGGTATGAAGCCCACCACGCGCACAGTGGACTCGGGCTTTGCCAAGGCCGCGGGCAATGCGGCCAAGTTCTTCGATGTCGCCGTGGGCAGCAAGCTCGTCAAACTTGTCCGCCTGCGTTATCTGGACGATGCGCCGCTGTGCCTGGAGACCACCTATCTACCACCGAGCTTTGAAGCACTCATCGATCGCGATATCAACGGTTCGCTCTACGCCACGCTGCGCCAGGAATTCCATCGCGCGCCGGCACAGGGACATAAGACCTTTGAGGTGTGCTATGCCTCGCAAAACGAGGCGTTTTTGCTCAACGTTGGGCGCGGGCAGGCGCTGATCCTGATCACCGACTACGTGTACGACACCGACGGCCGACCGCTCCATGTCTCCAAGCGCATCCAGCGCACCGACCGTGCCAAATACACCGAGCCCATCGGCTAACCTGCCAAAATAAACCTGTCCCTAAATGGTAGGTTTGAGGAGGTCGGGGAACCAGGTTGGTTTGGGTTGGTTGGGGACGCGCTCGGCTAGGACCAACTCCATCCAGCACATGTCGTACCAGCGGCCGAACTTTTGGGCGCAGCGATCGAAGGCGCCCACCAGGCGATACCCCATATGGGCATGGAAGTCCTGGCTGTTGTGCGTCAGGTACTCATCGTCCTTGTCGTGCGGCACGGCGATGAGGGCGCACATGTTGGTGATACCCATCGCGATCAGGCATTGCTTAAGCGCGTCATGCAGCTTGCGGCCCAGCCCGCCGTGGCGCACATCACGCGCCAGGTAGATCGATGTCTCGACCGACCAGTCGTATGCCTCGCGGCTGTTGAGCGGACTCACATAGGCATAGCCTACCGGACGCCCGTCCAGTTCCATCACCAGATACGGATAGCGCTTGAGCGTGCGCTCGATGCGCCCGGCGAACTCCTCAACGCTCGGCACCTCGTATTCGCAGGTAATCGCCGTCTGGCGCACATACGGCTCATAGATGGCAAGCAACGCCGGCGCATCATCGGGCGTCGCCAGACGAATCGTCGGATCGGACATCTCGGTCATACAACCCTTCCCCCTCAAAAACAAAGGCCACCTTGCGCCAAACCCAGCGCAAGGCGGCCCCTCGTCATTACATCAGGCTACAGGACAGCCGCCAACGCGTCGATGTCCTCCTGCGTCGTGGCCCAGCTGGTGCAAAAGCGCACCACCGTGTGAGTATCGTCGTACTTTTCCCAGTACTCGATCGAGGCATGCTCGCGAATGCGGGCCATATCCTCGTTGGGCAGAATCACAAACTGCTGGTTCGTGGGCGTCTCCAAAAAGAACTGGTAACCGCGCTCGTGCAGCACACGACGTAGCGTCTGGGCCGTCTCGATCGCCTGTCGACCAATCTCAAAATACAAGCCATCGGTAAAGAGTGCCTCAAACTGCACGCCCGTCAGGCGGCCCTTGGCCAACAGCGCGCCGTGCTGCTTAATGCGCGGAATGGGATGTGCCGGAGCGTGCATGCCGCAGAACACCACAGCCTCGCCGCAGAGCGCGCCGCACTTGGTGCCGCCGATGTAGAACACGTCGCACAGCTGCGCCAGCTCGGGCAGGGTAATGTCGCACTCATCGGCCGCCAGCGCATAGGCCAGGCGAGCACCGTCCACAAACAGCGGAATCTCGCGCTTCTGGCATACCGCATGAATCGCCGCGAGCTCGGCCTTGGAGTACAGCGTGCCGTACTCGGTCGATAGACTCACGTACACGGCGCCCGGGAACACCGTGTGCTCGTAGCTCTCGTTTTCGTAGAACACCTGGATATAGTTCTCGAGGTCCTCGGCGTGCATCTTGCCCTCGTAGCCGGGGATGGTGAGTACCTTGTGGCCGCCAAACTCGATGGCGCCCGCCTCGTGGCAGGCGACGTGGCCAGTCTCGGCAGCAACGACGCCCTCGTACGGCGCGAGCAGCATGTCGATCACCGTCGCGTTGGCCTGCGTGCCGCCCACCAGAAAAAACACGTCGGCATCGGGGGCCTGGCAGGCCTCGCGAATAAGTTGCTTGGCACGCTCGGTATGCGCATCGGTACCGTAGCCGGGCTGCGGCTCCATGTTGGTATCGACGAGCGCCTGCAGCACCGCTGGGTGTGCGCCGTGGGAATAGTCGTTGTTGAACGCGAGCATGGCAATCCTCTCTTACCGGGTATCGGCCAGATGATTCAAACGGAGCTATTGTACGCCGTTGGGATAGGCAATGCGCGCGGCAAGGCACTCAAGCGCCAGTACCAGGGCAAAACCGCAGCTCACGTCGCTCAAAAAGTGTGCACCGATCACGATGCGGCCAAGCGCGACGAGCGCCGCGACCACAGCCGCCGCCCAAAAGATCACGCGGCGACGCGACGGTTTTTCCTTAAAGGCTGCCGCGGGAAGCCCGGCGAGCATAAGGCCAATCGCCGCATGCGCCGTGTGTCCGCTCGCAAACGACTTAAAGCCGTCCTTGACTACACCGGCGGCAATATAGGCCCACTTGTCAGGGTTGCCGATCACCCACCACGGCTGAAACTCGAGTCCCTGCGTCACCTCGATCACGCGCATGCGTGGGCGCGACCACAGCGGCTTGACAATCACGTTGAGGATGATGGCCTGAGCGACCCACACGACAAGCACCATCAACGCCCAGCGCGTGAGCTCGTCGGGCTCGGTCGTGCGCGTGAGACGATAGACGATAAGATTGGCGGCGATGACCAGCACAAACGTCAGCACCAACTGAGCCGCGATGAGTTTGCCGCCAACCCTCAGGGACGAAACGATCTCGTAGCCGAGCAGGCCCACGTTGATGAGGATGCCGAGCACGGCGAGCCATTTGCTCCCCCTGGAGTCGGGACGCACCGCGCGCACGAGCATAACGCCCGCGATGCTCGCCGTCAGCTCAAACGGCAGCTCGCCGGCCGCCTCGATAAAGCGACCGTACATGCTGCCGATATTGAACAGCGCGCTCGAGATCTGATAATCGAAGAAGCTGCCCACGCCCAGACAAAGACACAGGACAACCGCGATAATGGCGACATCTTTCTTATAGATGTATCCGAACATGCTTTCCTTTCGATGGAGCCAGATTGCCCAAATGGGGCGTTTGCAGCGTCGACCCGTTAGTCGTCGTCGCTGGCACCCAGCTGTTGCAGCAGCATGAGCGCGGCCGCCACGGGGCCGGTGCCGTCGTTGGCGTCGAGACCGCGACCCAGGCCGCTGCCCGCGCCGGCGCCCGCCTTGTAGGGCACCGATAGCTTGCGGCTCTTGGGGAAGTTCACCGCGCCATAGCGGGTCTTAAGCTCAAAGGCCACCTTCTTGGGCACGTCGACGCCCAAAAACGTGATGCGACCGCCGCTGAGCGTGACGCTCTCGAGCCCCAGGCGCTCGCCGCGAATGCGGATGCGCGCGCGATTGAACAGGTTGAGTCCCGCCAACGGCAGCTCACCATGCGCGGCCTCGGTCTCTTCCTGCACCTCGTCAATGCTCTCCAGGTCCTCGGCCGCTGCGAGCTTACGGTACACGAGCACGCGCTGGTCCACCGCCGGCAGGTACTCCTCGGACAAGAAGTAGTCGGCCGGCAGGTTAATACCCACGCTCGCCGCCTCCACGCCGGCGTCGTCATCGCCGCGCGCCTCGGCCACGGCCTGGCCCAGCATCTGCGTAAACAGATCAAAGCCCACGCTCGACAGGTTGCCGTGCTGCTCGGCTCCCATAAGCGAACCGGCGCCACGGATCTCTAGGTCGCGCATGGCGATGCGCATGCCGCTGCCCAGGTCCTGGAACTCGGAAAGTGCGGTCAGGCGCGCCGTTGCCTCCTCGGTGAGCGGCAGCTCGCCGGGGAACATAAAGTACGCGTAGGCCTGCGTGGCAGAGCGGCCCACACGGCCCTTGAGCTGGTAGAGCTGCGCCAGGCCAAGGCGCTGCGAGTCCTCGATGATCAGCGTGTTGGCGGTCGCGTTGTCGATGCCGCTCTCCACGATGGTCGTGGCGATGAGCACATCGATCTTTTTGGTCGCGAACTCAATCATCACGTCCTCGACCTCGCGCGGGCTCATCTTGCCGTGTGCCACGCCCACGCGCGCCTCGGGCGCGACCTCATGCACGCGCGCCACGGCGTCATCGATGGTCTTGACGCGGTTGGACACGTAGTACACCTGTCCGCCGCGACTCACCTCCAGGCGAATCGCTGCGCTTACCACGTCGGGGTCGTACTCCCCCACGTGCACGATCACGGGGCGACGTCCGGTGGGCGGCGTGGTGATCAGGCTCATGTCGCGCACGCCGCTCGTGGCCATCTGCATGGTACGCGGGATGGGCGTGGCCGAAAGCGTGAGCACGTCAATCTGCTCGCGCAGGTTCTTGAGCTGCTCCTTGTGCTGCACGCCAAAGCGCTGCTCTTCGTCAATGATCACCAGGCCCAGGTTCTTGGGGTTCACATCGGCCGAGAGCAGGCGGTGCGTGCCGATGAGCACGTCGATCGCACCCTCGGCAAACGCCTTGAGCGCGCGCTTTTGCTGCGCCGGCGTGCGGAAACGGCTGAGCACCTCGACCTCGAGGCCAAACGGGGCAAAGCGCTCAAAGAACGTCTCGTAGTGCTGCTGGGCCAAAATGGTCGTGGGGCAAAGCACCATGACCTGACGGCCGGAGTCCACGCACTTAAACGCCGCACGCAGGGCGACCTCGGTCTTGCCAAAGCCCACGTCGCCGCACAGCAGGCGGTCCATGGGCTTGGGTGCCTCCATGTCGGCCTTAATGTCAGCGATAGCCTCCAGCTGATCGCGCGTCTCGTCGTAAGGGAAGCTCTCCTCCATCTCAATCTGCTCGGGCGTATCGGGCGGGCAGGCGATACCGGTAATCGACGAGCGGCGCGTATACAGATCGACCAGGTCAAACGCCAGCTTTTTGGCGTTCTTGCGCGCCTTGTTGGTGGCACGCGTCCAGTCGGCGGTGTTGAGCCTGGTCAAGCGCGGTTTATCGCCGTCGGGACCGACGTATCGCGTGATGCGGTCGACCTGCTCGAGCGGCACGTAGAGCTTGTCGCCGTCGGCATATTCCAGCAAAAAGTAGTCGCGCTCCTTGCCGCCCACTTCCTGACGCGCGATCTCGCTAAAGAGCGCGATGCCGTGAGTGGCGTGCACCACGTAGTCGCCCGGCTTAAACGGGAACGTGATCTGCGTAATGTCCACCTTGCGGCGGCTGCGCGCGCGGTTGGCGTCCATGCGGGCGTTGAGGTCGGCAATCGAGAACACGGCCAGGTTGGCATCGGGCACCACCACGCCCTGCGGCAAGGCGGCATCGACAAAGGTCACGCGTCCACGCGAGATGGTGGGCACGGCGGCGCCGGCGGCAGCCTGCGCGGCGCCCGCCTCGAGCGAGCGGGCGTTGAGCGCGTCGACCTTGCGTTCGCGAATTGCAGCATGAGCATCCTGGCGGACAGCACGATCGGCAGAATCCGCCGCTGCCACGCGCACACGGTCGCCAATAGCGCCCGCGTTTTCGGGCGCGGCCGTCAGCGACTCCTCAAAGGTAATACCCTCATCGCCAAAGGTGAGCTCCATCGACTCGCGTGCACCGCGGTCGGGGATGGCAAACACGCAGGCATAGCGCTTGCCCACGACCTCCTGGATGCGCGTCATAAAGCGATTGTCCGAGCCCGCGATGGCCGGCTGCTCAATCTTGAGCTCTGCCGTCACCGCACCGCCGGCACGAATCAAGCTCACGTAGTTAAGGCGCTGCTGGGCACCAAAGTCGAGTTGCTGGGCACGCACGTACAGGCCGTCCAGACGGTCGACCCCTGCCTCGCCGGCGCGTGCCTCGATATCCTCGTAGGCGCGCAGGCAGTCGTCGAACAGCGAGCGCGGCTCGGACAGCACCACGAGCGCCTTGCCGCTCACATGCGACAGCGGGCTCACGGTCTGGCCGTACATCACCGGCAAAAAGCGGTCGAGCTCGGGCGTGACGATGCGTGCATCCACCATCTCGAGCAGCGCCGCCAACTTGCTGTCGTCCTGGCTGGCGCGGTAGAGCGCCACATGCATGTTGTGGACGGCGTCGTCGGTGAGTGCGAGCTCGCGACAGGGGAAGATCTCGATGCTGTCCTCGTTGCCGATGGTCTGGCCCGTGGAACTCACCATGCGGCGGATACGGTCGATCTCGTCGCCGAAAAACTCGATGCGCACGGGCGCCTTTTCCTGTGCGGGAAACACCTCGACGGTGTCGCCGTGCACGCGGAACAGGCCGGGTGCATCGGCGGCGCCGGCATTGGTGTAGCCCATGCCCACCAGGCGCTGCGGCACCTCGTCAAAAGGGATCTCCTCGCCCACCGCAAAGGTCGTGGACTCCCAGTAGCGGCTCTCGACCGGCGGCACGCAGCGCAGCAGCGCGCGGGCCGAGGCGACCATGATGCAGTTGTCGCCGCGCACGATGCGCCCGAGCGCCTCGCAGCGCTGCGCCACCACGGCGTCGTCGGGCGCCTGCTCGCGCCACGGATAGTCCTTGCGCTCGGGAAAACGGCACACGTGCGCCAGGCCCACATAAGCGGCAAGGCTGCGCACGGCGCGATCGGCCGCGTCCTCGCCGCTCACAATGTAGACCGTGGGGCGCGGACGGCGCGCAAACTGGGCTGCCGCCATAAGCGTGCGACCCGACTGCGACACGGCCAGCGTCACGTCCTCGCCGGCATCGAGTCCGGGCTCGACGGTCTGCAAGGCCTCGGCAGTGTAGAGCTGCGCGGCTATACGGTGAATGAGCATGCTGTTCCTCCGACATCGCAACGCCAAAAGCCCGCCGGGGCAAGCTCGGCGGGTCGTTCGTCAAATTCGTTGCCTGTCATGGTAGCGCATGGAGAGAACTCCGGCTCAAGGGCAAACCCGGCCCCGCAAAAAACGCCAGACGAAGATGAGTTCCGCCCTACCCCGTCACGCGCACGCTGGGGCACAAATCTGCCAGCGGACACTCGTCGCACTTGGGTTTGCGGGCGTCGCAGATCTCGCGACCGAAGGTAATCCACTGATGGTTGACCGACTCCCAATACTCGTGCGGCAAAATCTTAAGCAGATCCTGCTCGGTCTTGAGCGGCTCCTTGGCATGCGTCTTGGGACTCAACATCAGGCGGTGCGCAATGCGGTTGACGTGCGTGTCCACCGCAATGCCCTCCACGATGCCATACCCCACGTTGAGCACGATGTTCGCCGTCTTGCGTCCCACGCCCGGCAGCTTTACAAGCTCCTTCATGTCGGCCGGCACCTCGCCGCCATAGTCGGCGACGATCATCTGCGCGGCCTCGACGGCATGCTTGGCTTTGCTCTTGTAGAAGCCGAGTGACTTGATGGTGTCTGCCACGTCAGCCACGCTCGCCCCGGCCATGGCCTCGGGCGTGGGCCACTGGGCAAACAGCCGCGGCGTCACCTTGTTGACCTGCGCGTCGGTCGTTTGTGCCGAGAGTAGCACCGCGATCAGCAGGCGGAAGGGATTCTCGTGGTCCAAAAAGCACTCGACCGGGCCATAGCGACGGTTGAGGCGCTCACACACCTCGATGGCGCGCTCGCGCTTGGCGGCATTGGTCTCGCGTGGCATAACGACTCCTCGGCTCAACGGCACAATAAACTTATGGGCACAATTGTCCCACGTCCGAGACGCTTACGCCTCCAAGAATGCGCCGGTCTGACGGCTCCACAGGCTTGCGTACTCGCCACCCGCCTCGACGAGCTGCGCATGCGTGCCGTCCTCGACGATCTCACCATCGGCCAGCACCACAATGCGGTCGAGCGCCGCCACGGTGGACAGGCGGTGCGCCACCACAATGGAGGTGCGCCCGCGCATCAGGTTTTCGAGTGCCTCCTGCACCAGCGCCTCGGACTCGCTGTCGAGGGCAGAGGTCGCCTCGTCGAGCACCAGAATCGGCGCGTCGGTGAGAATCGCGCGGGCGATAGCCACGCGCTGGCGCTGACCACCCGAAAGCTTGACGCCGCGCTCGCCCACCATGGTGTCAAAGCCATGGGGCAAGCGGTCGATAAACTCAGTCGCGTTGGCCAGGCGCGCAGCCTCGCGAATCTGCTCATCACTGGCGTTGGGACGACCGTAGGCAATGTTTTCGCGAATGGAGCGGTGGAATAGCAGCGCCTCCTGCGGCACGTAGGCAACCTGGCGGCGCAGGCTCTGCTGCGTGCAGCGCGAGACATCCTGACCGTCCACAAGCACGCGGCCGCCCTGAACATCGTCTAGGCGCAGCAGCAGCTTGGTGAGCGTCGTCTTACCCGAGCCCGATTTGCCCACCAGGCCCACGCGCTGGCCAGCCGCCACATGAAGTGTCAGGTCATCGAACACGTTCTCGCCCGCCGCAGCGTCACGGTACGCAAAGCTCAGGTGCTCAAAATCAATCGCGCCCTCGGTCACTTTGAGCTCAGGAGCGTCCGGGTCGTCTGCCACCAGACGCGGCTCGTCCAGCACGCGCGTCATCTCGGCCGCATCGCCCAAAGCGCGGTTGATGCGCTGCATCATGGAACTCACGTAGTTCAGGCGCATGGTGAGGTTATAGGTATAGGTAAAGATCATGACGAGCGAGCCGGCCGAGATGCCAAACCACGCGTTGCCGCCCGCCACGAACACACTCACCACGGCCATGGTGATGACGATAAGACCCGAGGTCGTAAAGTTGCGCTGCATCATGGCGTGCATCGAGACCGTCTCGGCATCGCGCGCGGCACGATCGGCGGCGTCGAACAGATCGCGTTCAAAGTCCTCGCGCCCGCAGGTCTTGACGGCCAAGATGTTCGTGACCGCGTCGGAGAGCACGCCCGAGAGCTTGTTCTGTGCGGCGGACGTCGCGGCCGAAAGCGGCATGATGCGCTTGTACATAAGCCAGACAAACGCGATGTAGACGACCATGATGCACACCAGGATCACGGTAAACGTCGGTACCACCGGGGCGAGTGCGGCCACGGTGCAGATGACCGAGGTGATGGTGGGGATGAGCGAATACACCGTCACGTCCACCAGCCCCGTGTAGCCGCTCATAAAACGACTCGTCTGGCTCACGAGCGATCCTCCAAAGCGGCTGGTATGGAATGTCATGGATTGGTTGGAGAGCGTGTCGAAGCATAGACGCGCCAGGTGATAGTTGCCTGCAATCTCGAGCTTGTAGACGGTGTAGTCCTGTAACTTGGAGAGGATCTGACCCACCAGGTTAACGAGTACGAGCGCCAGGATATAGGGGCCGAAGACCTCAAACACCTGGTCACCCGCCACGGGACCGGCTTGAACGCGGTCGACAATGAGGGCCATCACATAGGTATTGGCAAACGTCAGCAAAAAGATGTAGCCCGCCGACGAGAATACCGAGAGAAAGACAATCAGCGGCTGCGTGCGCGTGACACCCCAAAACCGCTGCAGCGTGCGGCGCACGGTGGAGCGGCTGAGCGGGCTGGTGCTTCTCTGAGACATGGGCTTCCTTTCGCGTCTGATAGGGCGAAACGCCATTGTTGCACATTGAAGCGCGCTTCAGGCAAGCGCGATGCGAAAAGCGGTGGGGCGCCCGCGTTTGTGCCGGTGCCTCACCGTCTTGTTGCAATTAGTCCTCGTCTTCTTGGTCCGCGAGAAGGCTCGCGGACGTGAGTCCCAAGATCTCATCGGCTTGGTCGGCGTCTTCCAGCGCGTCGATGTCCTTGAGCTTGCGCTCCATGACGTTGGTGCGCGTGGTGATGATGCCCTCGACCGTTTTGCCCGCGGTCTCGATCTGCTGCTGGGCGCGGCGCAGCGCCGCCTGATAGCGCGGCAGCTCGGCCTTGACGGCGGAGAGCACGCGCAGCACGTCGTCGGTACGTTTTTGCAACTTAAACGTCTGATAGCTCATCTGCAAGCTGTTGAGGATGGCCGCCATGGTGCTGGGACCGGCAACGTTGACGTGATAGTCGCGGCCCAGGGTCTCGATAAGCCCGGGGCGGCTGACGACCTCGGCGTACAGTCCCTCAAACGGAACGAACATAATGCCAAAGTTGGTCGTTGCCGGCACACTCAGGTACTTTTCGCAGATGTCCTTGGCCTCGCGCTTGACCATGGTGTCGAGCGTCTTGCGCGCAGCCGCCACGGTCTCCGCATCGCCCGACTCCTGCGCGTCGAGCAAGTGCTCGTACGCGTCGCCCGGAAACTTAGAGTCAATCGGCAGCAGCACGGGGTCGCCCTCGTCCACCGGCAGCTTGACGGCAAACTCAACACGCTCCGAGGCGCCGGGCCTGGTGGCAACGTTTTCCAGATACTGGTCGGGCGTGAGGATGTCCGTCAGGATCGCACCCAGCTGCACCTCGCCCAAAATACCGCGCGCCTTCACATTGCCCAGCACGCGCTTAAGATCGCCCACGCCGGTGGCGATGGATTGCATGTCGCCCAGGCCCTTGTACACGGCCTCGAGCTGGTCGCTCACCTGCTTAAACGATGCCGACAGGCGATCGTTGAGCGTGCGGGAGAGCTTCTCGTCCACCGTTGCGCGCATCTGATCGAGTTGCACGTTGTTGTCTTTGCGGATAGCACCCAGCTGGGCATCGACCGTCTCGCGCACCTTGTCCAGGCGGTGCTCGATGCCCTCGCGGTTGGCACCGAGCTGTTGGGCCGTCTCGCGACGCAGGTCATCCATCCGGTCACCAGCTTGCGAAAACTCACGTGCGATGGTCAGGTAACGTTGCTGCTCCACGGCCGCATCTGTCGTCTGCTGCTGCGCGATGGCATTGGCCGTGCGGCGGGTTTCGGCCAGCGCGACGTTCAGGGCATCGAGAGCGTTGTTAGCCTGCTCGAGTGCTGCCAACGTTTCCGCGCTACTGTCGGCACGCTCCCGCAACTCGGCACGCAGGCTCTTGAGTTGGAGGGCGCAAGCCACAGCAACCCCCACCGCCACCAAGGCGATCACAACAAGCACAATATCAATAGCAGACATAAACTCCGCCCAACAAACCCAATCGATCACCAATCAAAACCGCGATCAATCTTACCCCGCCACACGCACCGGGCGCCCGGCCCCTTCTTGGGTGCCCCTCTCCTCCGCATATTCCATAATGCGGCGCGCCGTTTTCCTGCTCACCTTTGAGTCATCGCCGGCCAAGTATGCGTATACGTTTCCTTTATTCAGGTGCAGAGCACGGCAGATGCCATAGCGCGTTACACCCGATTCCTCCAATGCTTCCAGTGTTCTCTTTCTCATCAGGGCGTTCACCCTTCTGTCGGCCGCTGGCTTTTCTTTCACCCCTCTATACGCGTGCCAAACGTTGGCGTAACGATTGGGGAGCTTATCCTCGGCGCATAGAGATGCCAGGCTACCCGCTTGGCCATACAGAGACAAAACACCTCGATAGCTCTCTTCCATCCACGAGCCCTCGGATAAACCCAGAACGTATTCGGCTTTTCCCTGCGCCAAAGCGAGCAAGAACAGAGGCTCCGCCACGCGCGGCGCAACCGTCGTCGCCTGCTCAACCAGTTTTCTAAAACTCAGCGACTGTTGCCCGGACAGCTCTCGGCAATAGCCTTTCAAAAATCCCTCAAAAGTCAGATTCAACCGAGCACCTCCTTTTTGTATTGCCTATATGCACAGACCATCTCTTGATAGCTTCGCTCCGAAGGCGACGACGCCAGCGCTTCTCCCTCGTCGAATATAAGCCGTTCGAGCAGATCCCAATCAAGTCGGTCGATAAACGCTCGACTATGGAGGTCGACGATGTCGTTCGGACGGTAGGCATAGAGCTTCATTACCGCCAGGTCCTCCAAAGATGGCGTAAAGTACCTGATAAAACGTGCCCCAATCTTCAAGGGAAGCAAACGATCTTCGTAATTGAATGGCATCTGATTACAATATGCCACCGTCATACCATTCACCTCGGGGTATCGAGCTATGATCTCGCGGAGGCACCTGTCTGCCTCAAACACATCAATGTCATGTGTAACCGACCGATTCGTCACATCGTTTAGCATGAAAGCGCTTCCTCCCACCAATACAACGCTCGGCCTGTCGTCTCTTGGACCTATTTCCAGCTCCGCCTCTTCGTCAATGCCCAAAAGAGTCTGCTCTAAATCCTGCTTATACATAGCAAATCCTATTATTATTCATCTTCAATAATACTATTCAGTCGCACGACAGGACCCAAAGGATGCAAGGATTCTACTCGTGGCGACAATCCGTACACCCTAGAAGTCCTAATATGACAAACGCTAACTCTCCCAGCCGGCGCGGATGGTTGTTATGACGTCGCCTAGGCGCTGGCCGAGAGCTGCCAAGTGCTGAAGCACCTCATTGGGTGAGGCGCCGTTGAGAATGCACGTGAAGGCATATGAGGCCAAGAAGATTGCTGCGAGTCCCAACGGGATCAGCACAATCATCGCTAACGTGCGCAGGCGCTGGCCCACGCGGCGGTGACGCGTGCGGCGCTTGTCGAACGCAAGCTCCTGCGCATATGAATCTTGTTGTACGGAATAGTTCTCTGGCGCCGATCTGCCCGCAGGCGAAACCGCAGGCGTGGCATTTTGCGCAGGGGGCTGAGCGGCTACCCCTTGCATTTGCATCTCCATAAGCCGTTGCTGTTGGCGCAACATGCGCTCGGCTTGTTGCTGCGGAGTCTCAAGAAACAGGTCCATGCTGGCCTCCAAAATCGGAGCATTCGACGCTTACGCCCAGCATCCCGCACCGCCAAGGCCACGGCAACGCAATCCGTAGCAATAGCCGCAAAGTTTCTTGTTGACAAAAGCTGTCGAAAACCTCAACAACTCCCCTACCAGCACTTTCTCTGAGCTTTTTTGTCGAATAATCTTTTGCCCTTCCACCAACCCGCCAACTAACCAAAACCTGACCAAAAGCTTGACGGAAATTGTGAAGACCGGGACCCCACACAAAAAGTGCCGCCCCAAAGGGGCGGCACGCAAACTTATTATCAGCTTTTCTGTAACGAGCATGCGACGACTCAACGCCGGAGCGCAGGGCGGGGAAACCTTTGCCTCGCGCGACCCTGCGAAGCCGTGAGCGAGAGGGAAAGGTTTCCCCGCCCTGCGCTCCGTGGTCGGTGAGGACAGACTACATGCCCGCGAAACCTCGGGCGGCGGTGGCACACATAAACGCCAAGGCTAGAATCACGAGCGAGCCCGCGATGTCGACCAGCACGCCCATTGCGCGGCGCTCAAACAGCCAGCTCTCGAAGTGCGGGGCAACGTTGCGCCAGACACGCCACAACAAGATGCCCATGCCGATGACGCCGGGAATATTGAGCAACAAAATCTCGGAGCACAAGAGGCCGATCAGGTTGCCGGCGGCAAAGCCCGCATCGCCCTCGCAGTATTTGCGATAAATCATGTACAGCATGTACGCCACAAACGGCTGCAGACACGCCGAGATAAACGTAACCACCATCGAGGGGTCTTGAGAAAAGACATCGGTGAGCTTATCCACACTCGTGGCATCCTTAGAGGCCAGGAACAGACCGATGACCACCACGGGCACCACGCCCAAGATAACCTCGACCATCGTAAACAGCTTGGCGGTCAGGTCCTCACCCGCCGAATTCAAATGGGGCGCCCACTCAGGATGAGCATGCGCGCCGACCTTCTTGTCCTTCTCGGCACGATCGGCCTTTTTGCCCTCAGGGACCCGACGACCAGGATCCTTGCGAGTCCCCGCCGCAGCAACCCGAGCCCGAGACTTCTTACCCATACAAAAACACCCCATCAGGTAGTAGATAAACTAAAAGTCGCTACCCAGTGTACCCCACCCATGAACGGTGCCGTCCCAACCAGCCCCCAAACAAAACGTGCCGCCCCAAAAGGGGCGGCACACAAACTTCTTATCAGCTTTTCTGTAGTGAGCACGCGACGACCCGAAGCCGGAGCGCAGGGCGGGAGGCCGGACTACCTTCCCTCAACGCGACCCTGCGGAGCCGTGAGCGGGGAGGGAAGGTAGTCCGGCCTCCCGCCCTGCGCTCCGCAGCAGCCAGCGCCACGCGCTAGTAGTTCACCACCTGCTCCTCAAAGTACGCCTTCGGGTGGTTGCAAACCGGGCACACCTCGGGCGCCTCGGCACCAACATGCAGGTGCCCGCAGTTCAGGCACTTCCACACCTTCACGCCCTCGCGCTCAAACACCTCGCCCGACTCAATGCGCTCGACAAGCTTGTTGTAGCGCTCCTCGTGAGCCTGCTCGACAGCACCGACGCCACGGAACTTTGCGGCGATCTCGGTAAAGCCCTCCTCCTCGGCGGTCTTGGCAAACTCGTCGTACATCGTGGTCCACTCGTAGTTCTCGCCCGCAGCGGCATCACGCAAGTTGTCCAGAGTGTCGGGAACGGCACCGTCATGCAGATACTTAAACCACAGCTTGGCGTGCTCGGACTCGTTGCCTGCGGTCTCGGCAAAGATATTCGAGATCTGAACGTAGCCATCCTTCTTGGCCTTAGATGCGTAGTAGCGATACTTGGTATGCGCCTGGGACTCACCGGCAAAAGCGGTCTCGAGGTTCTTCTTGGTCTGAGAGTTCTCAAAATCCATAGGTGTACTTCCCTTCAACACATGCCGCCCGTAGGCTTCGAGCGGCCTTGTCTTTAGGATGCCCTCAAGCCGAGAATTTAAACCTTACAATCCTGGTCTTCAGATTCGGGTGGGCTACACGCTTAGCCAGCGGTCACCCTCCACGCGGCAAAAGCCCTCACGCTCCAAGTCGGCCATAATGTCTGCGACAAGATCGTGATCGACCGGCTCGCGGCCTGCTGCCGCCTCCATTTCGTTGACACCCGCCACGGCCTCGGCGAGTGTGATGCCCGCCGGCCGCCCATCGCGCGCCGCCAGCAGCATGCGCACAATATGGGCGCGCTTTTGGCGACGCGAGCCCTCAAACTTGGACTGACGGCTATAGCTCGCCGAGCGCCTCGACGGATTGGGCAGTGTCTTCTTAAGATACGCGCCATAATCCAGCAGCGCGTAATACCATGCGCGCGGTGTGTCGGCATCGTCGAGCGGCACGGCAAAGGGAGCAATCTCATCCGCCGTCGCACCGGGAGCCGCCGGACAGGCGGCCTGAATCAGCGGCACCAGCTCGCGATCGGGAACGGCCGGCACATCGGGAAAGAAATGATGCAGAAAGACCGTGCGCACGTTGGTCTCCAGATACACACCCGGTAGATCGAACGCAAACGACCGGATGCCCTGCGCCGTCGCCGGGCCAATACCGGGCAGGGCGACCAGGTCGCGCGTCTCACGTGGAAACTCCCCACTCCAGTCTTCCATAACGCTCTGAGCGGCTCTATGAAGTGCCAGGGCGCGGCGATTGTAGCCCATCCCCTGCCACGCATCCAAGACATCGGAAGGGGCGGCCTGAGCGAGTGCCTGTACGGTCGGAAAGCGGTCGAGCCACGCGGGCATACGCGTCTCCACACGCGGCACCTGCGTTTGCTGCAGCATAACCTCGGAAAGCCAAATAATGTACGGGTCGCGCGTGCGGCGCCACGGAAGGTCGCGATAACGCAGGACCCCTTCCGAACGAATCATCGAACGAAAGGGGTCCTGAATCATGGCTATGCTCCTTATGCGGCGCTATTCCTCCCGGCAAGCGCACGCACAGGTGGCGTACTCGGGAAACGCATCGCGGTCGGCGAACTTGGAATCTACGGCCGGGAACTGGCGGTGAGCGACGATATCGCCCAGCGAAACGGAATCGAGGTAGTCGCGCATCAGCGCTTGAGCTCCGGCCCACAGGGGATGATAACAGCACGTGCCCATGCGTGCACAGTCGCCATCGGGCGCGGTACAATCGTTCATGACCATGGGGCCCTGAACGGCTTCAACGACCTGGCGGATGGTGACATCGTCGGGGCTGACCTTAAGACGCATGCCGCCATGGACGCCACGCAGGCTCTCCACAATACCGGCCTGAACCAAACCATGCTGAATCGAACGGGCAAACGAATACGGGACATTGACCTCTTCGGCGGCGGTGCGAACAGAAAGCAGACGCTCCGGGTCCTCGGCAAGCATCGCGAGCATGCGAAGGGCGTAATCAGTCTTCCTCGATATGTCCATTTTTCCCCTTTCAAGGAATAGGAACAGCTCGAACGAGCTCCGGAGCCGAGCTTGCGTCGAGACACCAATGACCGTATGGACGCCCAAATAGCAAAACGGGTGCCCACTGAATGCCGCGTTTGAAGCCTCTTGCATCAAAAACGGCCCATAGTGCAAATCAGTATAACCTAACCCCCTGCTTCGTTGAACAGGTGTTGCGCAACAAACGCTTTGTTTGAACGCATGTCTCAAACGGAGCTTGTCCGGGAATTGGAAGGATTTTGTTTTGGGTGAAAGGGGCCGATGGGATCAAGGTCCTATCAAACGCAAAAAGCCACGTCCGAAGACGTGGCTTTAATTGCGTTGGCGGGAAGTACGGGGCTCGAACCCGCGACCTCCGACGTGACAGGCCGGCGCTCTAACCAAACTGAGCTAACTCCCCAGGCAGACGTTCGCGTTTGTTTCCGCTCGCGTGCGCTGCGGGGATTAGTATACACAGAAGTCTGTCCGCCGCGCAACAACTTTTTTGAAAAAATTTTTCGGTCCCTCCGGGAGGGTCTCCGGGGCCGGCTGGCGCGGGTTTAGTTTGCTGCTCTACAGTCCTGCGCAAGACGGAAAGCACATTAAGTGCTTTCCTTTGCGTGCGGAACTCGCGACAAACTTAACCCGCGCCAGCCGGCCCCGGAGACCCTCCCTGCCGTCACTTTGTTCGAGCCGTTGTTGTTGCTCGCCGCTTCGCGGCTCGGCGGCCCCGTTCTCCGCGGCGGGGTTGGTCTGATGGATCTTGTTGAAGCTCGGCCATTGGCTCAAATGGAAACGGGGGACGCATCTGCATCCCCCGTTTTTGTTGTGATTACTCTAGGTCAATAAACTTAGTGCTTATGATCTTGCCGTCTTTTACTAGCATTCTGGCCATGGTGGGGCCTCGGGTGCCTCTGGGGTAGCTAGCGCTGCCCGGGTTGAGGACTAAACAACGGCCCACTTGGACTTCTTTGGTTACGTGGGTGTGGCCGTTGATGGCTACGTCTACGGATCCCACCGGAAGGTCTTCGCGGTAGTGGGCTACGGCGAATTTGAGGCCTTCGTAGGTAAAGAGCGCAAGACGGTCTACATCGGGGCCGTAGTCGCGGTAGTAATCGTTGTTGCCCAGTACGGCCCGCACGGGGGCGATGGTGCATAGGTGCTCGTAGTCTATCTCTGACGTGAGGTCGCCGGCGTGGATGATCAGGTCTGCGCCCTCAAGCTCATCCAAGAGCGCAGGCGATAAATAGCCGTGGGTGTCCGAGATGATGTCGATACGCTTGGCGCTTGCACTGTTCATGGGATCCCTTCCGCAAAAAACGATTCGGCAGATACATGCAAAAAGGCCCCACGGCTCCGCAGACGATGGGTCTACAGGGCTGCGGGGCCAGTGTGCTAGAGACTCAGAGCCTTCTTGAGCGGCACGACGCGGCGGCGCGAAACCGGCACGCGTTCGTCGACGCCCGTAATGCCCAGCTGGATGGCGCCCGAGGGCACCGTCTCGACGTCCGTAACGCACGCCAAGTTGACGATATAGCGGCGGTGAACACGGAAGAAGCCAAAGTCGCAGAGCTTGGCCTCAAACTGCGCCAGCGAGGTCGTCGACAAAAAGCGATCATCGACGGTATAGATGCAGGAGTAATCGTCCTTGGCCATGATAAAGCGAATGTCGTCCACGGGAATGAGCACCTTGCGGCCGCCCTTTTCCACCGGGATACGCTCGATGGTCACCTTGCTGTCCGTAACCGGCTTGGTGCGTTGCGTGACCTTCTCGATCGCGCGATCCAAGCGAGCTTCCTCGACCGGCTTCATCAGATAATCGACGGCATCCACGTCGAATGCCTCGACCGCATGGTCACTATACGCAGTCACAAACACGATCGCCGGCGGATTTTTGAGCTTATGCAGCGCCTCGGCAAGTTGCAGGCCCGAGGCACCGGGCATCGAGATATCGAGAAACACGACATCCACGCGACTTTCCATAAGCATCTCGATGGCGGAGCGGACGCTCGACGCCTCCGTGATCGTGCCGATCTTGCCCGTTTGCTCGAGCAGGAAGCGAAGCTCCGAGCGAGCCGGCGCCTCATCATCCACAATCATCGCACGCAGCATAGGGATAAAACCTTTCGTCAACTAACTACGCCGGGCATCCGTCGCATGACGTTGAGCCCGTAGCCTTTTATTTTACTCTTGAATGTCGAAGATGCTCTCTGACAAATCAAGATGAAGGAGCACTTTGGTGCCCTTGCCCGGCGCCGATTCGACGCGCGTATAGGAGTGCGGCCCATAAAAGCGATGGATGCGCTCCGAAATATTGTGCATGGCCACACCGGCGCCGCCACCCTGGGGAGAGCTGGCGTCGGGACGGGCAGAGCGCTCGTCAAACAGTCTGGCGGCGGTACCCTCATCCATGCCCACGCCATTATCGGCCACGGCAATCAAGATTGCATCCTCGCCGTCTTGGTGAACGGTCACGTCGATCCTCAGGGCGTCGTCATCGCCCATACCATGACGTACGGCGTTCTCGACAATCGGCTGGATCACGAACGCCGGCACCAGCGTATCTTCTACGTCCTCGGACACATCGAACGTCGCAAGCACGCGGTCCTCGCCAAAGCGGGCCTTCTCAAAGGTAAGGTAGCGCTTGGTCTGTGCGACCTCGCGCGAGACCGGAATAAGCGATCCCGAGTTGTCGAGCGTGGCACGATAGAACGATGAGAACTCACGAAGCAGTTCGCGGGCCCGCAGCGGGTCGGTGCGCGTAAACGATGCAATGGTGTTCAGCGTGTTGAACAGGAAGTGCGGGTTAATCTGCGCTTGCAGCGCACGCACCTCGGCGCGCGCCGTGAGTTCCTTTTGCACCTCGAGCTCGTGGATGGCGAGCTGCGTGGACAAGATCTCGGCAAAGCCCGAGGCAAGCGCGTACTGGGTACGGTCGACGGCGCGCGGGGTCTTGTAGTAGAACTTGAGCGTGCCGACGGTACGATCGCCTACCTTGATGGGGGCGATAATGCCGGCGGGGACTTGGTTGTGCGAGCCGTCCGAGCCCACGACATCCACCATACGGTTGAACGACTGCACGATGCCATGTTCGATAACGTAGCGTGTGGCAAGCGTGTGGATGGGAGAATCTGGCAGTAGTTTTTCCTCAAACTCTCCCGCGCAGGCAAGCACGTTGCCCTCGTCGGTGATGGCCACCGTCATGGCGCGCGTCTCGGGCAAAATGCGCCGGCACACCAAACGCGCCGACTCCTGCGTCAGACCGCCCTTAATGTCCTCGAGCATGGCCGAGGCCACCGAGAGCGTCTCCTCGGTGTACTGGGAGCGCACCGAATCGGGATTGAGCGTCAAAAAGATAAAGATGCACAGAAAGATGCACAACAGCGCGCAGGCAATCACCGTGGCGATCGGCTCGATACCGGTCACCAAGGCAAAAATAAAGTACACCAGCACGCAGATGGCGCAGGCAACGGCAATGATGCGAAAGATTGATATTGAACTATCGCGCTGGGCGCGGCGGTCGATCATTCGGCCCCCTCCAGGATACTGATCAGTTGTGCGTCACGCCAAAGCCCGTCCATGATCTTGGGCCAAAAGCTCTGGAAACGCAGATAGCTTGCAGCGTTTTGGCGCGCATAGGCCTTTGCCTCGCCGATACCATGGCGGCAAATGCGCAGGTAGCCCTCATGCTCGCGGGTAAACACGCTGCGGACCATAGCGGTCTTGCGCACGCGGTCGTCGAGCTCGCGCGAAATCCAAGGGCCCGGGTAGGGCATGAGCGATGCCGCCGTAACGGGAATGAGCTCCTTTTGATGCGCGGTGAATGTCAACTTGGCCCGTTCGTAGTACCAACGGTATACATCCTGCATAAAGCGCGGTGAGCGCTTTTCGGACTCCGGAGGCAGATGGCGCACGGTCCACTCGTTATCGAACCACACGTCGTAGCCAAACATGCGCATGTTAAAGAGGTAATCCAAGTCCTCGCCGCGGGTGATAAACGGGTCAAAGGCCACACGCGTAAAGGCGCGGGCGTGCAGGGCCATCAGGCCGCCGCACACGTAGTTGGAGCGCGAGATGCGGGTGCCCGAGAGCGCCTTTTTCATCCAACGGTTGAACTCGATGCGCTTGGTCCACCAACGATGGCAGATGCCCGCCTTGTCCGTGGGAGCCAGCGGCGAGCCGTCGCGATCGTAGAAATAGCCGCTCTTGACCAAGATCGGCAAGCCCTGACGCGTCTGCTGCCCCAACGCATAGGTCGCGCGCTTCATAAAGTCGGCGTCGATGACAGTCTCATCGTCATCCAAAAAGATAACCGCGTCATGCCCCAGCACAGCGGCACAGGCTAGCCCCATGTTGCGGATGGCGCCGTAGCCTCGCAGGCTCACGCACTCGCCCGAACCCTTGGGCGCGATCTGAGCAACCCGGTCTGCGATGCGCGAGGCCTGGGTGTTGGTGACAACGGTGACCTTGAGCGTGGGATGCGCGTCGACAATCTCGTGCACGCGCAGCGACACATCGGCTGTGGCAGAAACGGGACAGACCACCAAAAGGATGATGCGCGGGATGTCACGTACCTGCTCAAGCGAGGCCAGGCAGCGGTCGAGTTCGGGATTGTCGGCGTTGAGTCGCGTCGAATGGTCATAGGTGCCAGGAGCGTTTGCGCAAGCGTCATCGCCCGCCCAATACGTTGGAATCACGACCGTGGCGTTCATGCCTTACCCTCCCTGCAACACAAAAACGGGACGCCGCCAAACACAGGCGACGCCCCGCGACCTAGCTGATTCCATCATACCCACTTGGGCAAATCATTGCTCGCAAGTCGCAATGTTTATTGCGGATAACCCCAAAAGAGTACCGTGGACAGGCACAATAGCCGCTCGCTCCTATGCGGCATGCTCTGCCGCCCGAGTCATGCGGGACAGGCGAACCAGCAGCATAAAGCCAACGACCAGCAGCACACCAATGGAAAGGACGCCCAGCGACGGGTTGCCGGTCAGCGAGGTGACGACCGACACCAGGAAGGTGCCCATAACGCTTGCATAACGACCAAAGATGTCAAAGAAGCCGTAGTACTCGTTGGACTTTTCCTTGGGGATAATGCGGCCAAAGTAGCTACGGCTGAGCGCCTGCACGCCGCCCTGGAACAGGCCGACCATAATGGCAAGCACCCAGAATTCAAAGGCGGTCTTTAGGAAGAACGCGGCGAACAGCACAATGCCCATGTAGGCGGCGACCGCCACCAGGATCATGTTGAGCGTGCCCACGCGTCCGGCGAGCTTGCCGTAGATGATGGCGGACGGAAAGGCCACGAACTGCGTAACGAGCAGCGCCAGCACCAGCTGCGTCGAATCGATGCCCAAGGCCGATCCGTAACTGGTGGCCATGGAAATGACCGTGTGCACACCGTCGATATAGAAGAAGAACGCGATCATGTAGACCAGCACGGTCTTGTTGTGGGCGATCTCGCGCATGGTGTGTCCGACCTCGGAGAACACACCGCCCACGATGTGGCCGATAGTGTCCTCGGGACCGCGCTCGCGACCGTACTTTTGCTTATAGGTGCGAATGAGCGGCAGGGTAAAGATGAGCCACCAGGCACCAGTGATGATAAACGACAGACGCGTTGCCAGCATGGTGGGGACGCCAAGAGCGGGGCCACCCATGATGAGCGCCAGGCAGATGACGAACGGCACGGTGGAACCGATATAGCCCCAGGCATAGCCCGAGCTGGACACGGCGTCCATGCGCTCGTCGGTCGTAATGTCGGGCAGCATGGCGTCGTAGAACGTCATAGAAGAGTTAAGGCCGATGGTGCACAGCACGTACACGGTCAAAAATGCCATGGCGGACATTGGGATAGCCTGCGCCAGGCAAAGCACCAGGCCCGTGAGGAAGAAGCCCAAGAAGAACTTGATCTTGTTGCCTGCGTAGTCAGCAAGCGCGCCCAGAATGGGCATGAGCATGGCAATGACCAGCGAGGCGATCGTCTGCGCATTGCCCCAGGCGACCACCAGGTCGGCCGAGGAAGCGCCGGTATTGATGGCGTTAAAGTAAATGGGCACCACCGAGGTATTGAGCAGCACAAGGGCCGAATTGCCCACATCATACATAACCCAGTTACGCTCGAGCTTGGTGTATTTCATGGACAGGGCCCCTTCGTATTCGCCCGATATGCAGTTAGTTCATCGTACCCCAATTGCACAGAGGCACCGGTAAGGATTCGGCAAAGGGACAGGAGCGGTCATACGGACACGCAGGACAAAACACCATCCCATCAACGCAGTTGCGGTGAAATAGTTCCTGTTTAGCCCTCCGGGGCTTCATTCAGGAACTATTCCACCGCAACTTATGAGTCGGCTTGTTATTCCTCGCGGTCGAACTCCTCGTCGGCGCCGAGCACACGGCCGCTGTAGTTGACGTGACCGGTCACGGCCTCCATGTCGCCCGTTTCGATGAATCGGGCGACCGTGCACTCGTAATCGACCAGCGCGCGGTCAAAGACCTCGGGGAAGCTCTCGTTCGAGACCCCATCGGTAAAGGGATTCTTCCACGTCAGATGGCCCAGATTGCCGGTGCGCTCGGGCGGCTCGGTCGTCACGCGGTGAGCAAGGCCATCGAGCAGGGAGTAGTCGTGTACCAAGCCCTCGACCAGGGCAATTGCACGCGTCTTGGCCGAGCCTGCCGGTTCAATGGTGCGATAGAGCAGCTGCATGTCGGCAACGGCGGCTCCGTACTCCCCCGCCGGGATATCGATACCGTACACACGCCCGGCGACATAGCTCATCAGCACGCCGGCGACACGATTGATGCGGTCGGTGGTGACGATCTCGCCCGCCGGCGGATAGTCCTCGGCCGTGGCCCCGTCGCGCTTGAGCTGCAGCATCAACACGTCCAGGTCACTTTCGAGCACCGCATGGACCTGGCTGCCCGAATCCTCCAGCTCGGGATCGGACTCGACAATGCCAAACTGCTGCTCGTAGACAAAGGGGTGGGCATTACGGTCGAGCACGTAGTGCGACAGCAGGCCCAGTGCAAAGGCGCGGCCCAAGTTGGCATCGCGCGGGAGCAGATGGGACACGCCGTCGCGCAGGCACGAGAACTGGCGCGACATGCGCGAGCGATGCATGACCTGCGCTAGCAGCGTGCAGTCGGAAACGCGCGGCGTCAGGATGTGGAAGAAAAACGGGTCGGGACCCTGGTTGCCCAGGATAAAGGCGATGCGTTCCTCGTCGGACGTAATGACGCCCTGCGGCAGACGCTCGATGCTTTCCTCGCCAAACAGATGATGCGTAATAAGCGCGGGCATAATGATCCTTTCGATTTCATTCGATGTCACCCATTATGCCCACCGCACGGTCATGCCAAACCTGCGGTGGTAAACGGTTGCGCACAGACCGCCTACGCAAGCCCCAGGTGCGCCTTAACCTCGGCAGCACGACGACGGGACACGGGCACCGTCGAGGTTACGCGATCGAGCCTGAGCTCCATAAGACCCGTGGAACCGATCTCGACATTGTGCACGTCTTCCAAATTGACCAGATAGCTGCGGTGGACACGGATAAAGCCCTCGGAGGCCAAGCGCCGCTCGAGCGATGAAATCGACTCATTGATCAGGTATGTTCCCTCGACGCAGACGGCATTGCAAAAATCGGCGCGCGCCTCAAAGTAGCAGACATCCGCCACCGGAATGAACACCTTTTTGCCCCCGCGATCCACCGTCAGGCGTAAAGGCTGGCGCGGAGCATGGACGACACGGCGAGCGCCCAGGGCAGCCTCGATCTTGTCGAGCGCCTTTGACAGGCGGGCATCCTCGACCGGCTTGACGATGTAATCGACGGCATCGAGGTTATAGGCATCGGCCGCATACTCGGCAAATGCCGTCACAAACACCACGACCGGCGGCGTCTTTAGGTTCTGCAGCGTCTCGGCAAGTTCAATTCCCGAACGACCGGGCATGGTAATGTCTAAAAACAGCACGTCGGGCTTGTTCGACAGAATCGACTCCACGGCTTCGGTGACATTGCCCGCCTCGGCGATCTGGCCCACGCGTGCATCCTTTTCCAACAGATAGCGTAGCTCAGCCCTAATTGGAGGTTCGTCATCAACCACCAAAATGTTCCAGCCTTCGGACATATGCGCTTCCCCTCTTTTTCTCTCAATCCAACCGCGTGCTACACCGTTAGCGGCGCCGGCTCATGCGGCTCGCCGTTCAACTCAACGATGACCTGCGTTCCCACGCCCTCCTGGGACTTCACACGCATGCCAGAATCTTCTCCGTAAAAGAAATGGATGCGCTGAAGCACGTTGAAGAGCGCCAGGCCGCAGCCTCGCTTGACGGAGCCGTCGGCGGTAATGCTTTCGGGCTCCTCTCGGCGATGCTGCTCAAACAGATGCGCGCAGACTTCTTCGCTCATACCGATGCCGTCATCTTCGACGATGATCTCCAGGCCGTCATCGGTCTCAAAAGCCCTAACACGAATAGAAAGCGGCTCGGTCTCGCGCTGCGCATGCTTGATGCAGTTTTCGAGCAGCGGCTGCAAGATAAACGGCGGTACCAGGCTGTCGCGCACCTCAAAGTCGATGTCGACCGAAACGCGCAGACGGCCGTCGCCATACCGGGCCTGCATAAGATTGATATAACGAGTGCCCTGTTCCACCTCGTGTTCGAGCGTGGTGAGCGTATCGGAGTCAGAAAGCGTCTGACGATAATAGTTGGAGAAGTCGATCAGCAGCGATCGGGCCTTGTCGGGCTCGGTTCGAACGAGCGACACGATCGTGCTAATGGTATTGAACAGAAAATGCGGGTCGACCTGCGACTGCAGGGCGCGGAGCTCAACGCGGGCCGTGAGCTCATCCTGGCGCTCGAGCTCAAAGCTGGCGAGCTGCGTGGAAATTAGATCGGCAAAACCCGAGGCAAGGGCCGTCTGGCGCATATCGATGCTGCTCAGGCGGGGGTAATACAGCTCGAGCGTGCCCACGCAATGCCCGCGCACGGTAAGCGGCGCGACAATGCCGGCGCGCAGGCGGGGAAAATAGCCGCCCGTCTCATTGGAGGCGTCACGCGAAAACACGCTCTGCTCACCCGTCTCAATCACGTTGAGCGTGGTCTTGAGCACCACCGGGGTGCCGGCAGGGCATTTTGCCGAGTCCTCGCCCCAGCTTGCCAGCACCTGCTTGCCGTCGGTAAAGCAAATGGCAGAGGCGATGGTCTCGGACAGGATGATTTTAGAGGCGCCCAGGGCCGCTTCGGGCGTAAGGCCGCGCGACGTGTAGGCGAATATTTTTGATGCGATGGCGAGCGTGCGGTCGGTTGCGCTCGATGTGAGGTCGTCGGGGACCACAAAGACATACGAGAAGAAGAAGCACAGCATGACCATGCCGGCAATAACGACAACGCCCGGAACAGGATTGGGATTATCGGTTAGATCCCAGATAAGCAGCAGGATAAGTGCCGGAACGACAATGCCGAGCAGGATAGCCTGAACCACATGCTGGGCCGTGCGAAAAACCTTGGTAGAGTTGTAACTCTTGCCCAGAATCATCCTATTGAGATCCACCGTCATCCCCTTCTTACTGACGCACCCCATAGCAATAAAGAGGGCCGCAAGCGACCCTCTCCATTGCATTATGCAATCAAATACTGTGTTTTACATCAAGCCATCGATGAACGGTAGCTTAGGCGCTGTACTTGTTTGCCTCGCCGAAGGTACCGGCCTCGACAATCCAGCCGTCCTTCATGATGACGTCCATGTTGTCGGTGTTGAGCACGTGGATGTCGGCGGCGACGTCACCGTTGACGACCAGCAGGTCGGCGCACTTGCCGGCCTCGATGGAACCGGTCTCGTCCTCGATGTGGCACATCTTGGCACCGTTGAGGGTGGCGCAGGTGATGGTCTCGACCGGGGTGAAGCCGATCTTGTCGACGAACTCGTACATCTCCTCGATGGAGCAGGTGCCGTACGGGGTGACGAAGGAGAAGGAGTCGGAGCCGATCGTCATGACGACGCCGCGCTTCTTGGCCTCGCGCAGGCAGTCGTAGTTGCGCTGCAGCTCCTTCTCGACCAGGGTGCCCTCGTACTTGTCGTGCAGCTCGGGGACGTAGACGGGCGGATAGGTGGCGTACCAGGTGGGCAGGAAGGCGATCGTCGGGGTGAAGAAGGTGCCCTGCTCGGCCATGAGGTCCATGGTGCGCTCATCGATATCGAAGCCGTGAATCAGCTGCTCGCAGCCAAAGCGGACGGAATCGTAGGCAGCGGCGTGGTTGTTGTAGCAGTGGCTCCACACGGGGATGCCGACCATCTTTGCCTCTTCGACCACGGCCTGGATCTCCTCGGAGCAATAGTGCTGATCGCGACCGGAGTCCCAGCGCCAGATGCCGCCACCGGTAGCCCAGATCTTGATGGCATCGGGGTTCTCGCGCAGGCGACGACGGACGGCCTTGCGCAAATCCCAAGGACCGTCGACCTGGTCGCCCCAGGGATGGGATTCCTTGTTGAGCTCCTGGGTGCAGTGGTGGGAGTCACCGTGGCCGGCAACGCGGCAGAAGCCGAGGCCAGTGGCCAGAACGCGCGGGCCCTTAAAGACGCCCTTGTCGATGCAGTCACGGATCTGGATACCAAAGCGGCCGATCTCGCAGACGGTGGTGAGGCCGTGGGTGAGGCAGTCATAGGCCTGCTTGACGGCGACGGCCTGCTTCTCGAGGAGCGGCTGCATGACCCAGTCGGTGTCATCGTCAGTCAAGTTGCCCGAGAAGTGCAGGTGGGTGTCGATCAGGCCGGGAAGGACAGTCTTGCCGGCGGCGTCGATAACCTCAACGCCCTCGGGAAGGTCCTGCATGACACCGGCATACTCGATCTTGCCGTTATCGTCGACGAGAACGAGGGAGTTCTCGACCGGCTCGGCACCGGTGCCGTCGATGAGCTTGCCGCCAACGATTGCATACTTAGTGGACATGGTTCCTCCTTATGGATCCATATAGTGGGCGAGGCCGTGTTGGGTTAAGGCCTCACAAAGCTACCCAAGTGGCGCCGGGTTCGGTGCGCGGGAGAGAGGATTCCGCGCACCCGATCCGCCCCGGCTAGGCGTTACTTTTTGCGGGAATTGGTGAAAGCCATGAGGGCCAGGCCAATAGCCAACCAGCCGATCACGATGCTCCACTCCACCATGTTGAGGGAGGCGGGAGAGAACGGGATCACGAGCAGGCCAATGATGGTGCCGCAGGCAACGATAGCGAGGCTGATGCCAAACTTGCCGCCGGGCACCTCGTAGGGACGAGGCAGGTCGGGCTCGGTGAAGCGCATGCGCAGGCAAGCGAGGGCGACCATGCCGCAGGAGAAGATGAAGGCGAGAGCCGACACGTTGGTCAGAGGGATGAGCATGTTCTTGCCCAGGAACGGACCGACGACGGTGATGACGCCCAGAACGACGCAGGCGAGCTTGGGAGCGCCGGACTTGGGATCGACCTCGGCGAACTTCTCGGGCAGCTGGCCCTTTCGGCCCATGGCGAGCATGATGCGGCTCGTGGCGCCGTAGAAGGAGTTCATCGGGCCCATGGGTCCAAGCGTGGCGATGACGAGCATGGCCAGGTACAGGAGCATGTTGATGCCCTTGAGGCAGGCAAGCGCGGGAACCGGGCTCTTAACGAACTCATGCCAGTCGAGGATGGTGCCGAACGAGTAGATACAGACCATGTAGAAGCCACCGGCGGCCAGCAGTGCCAAGGAGATGATCTTGCCGAACTTGTTCCAGTTGAGGCCCTCGGCAGCTTCCTCAGCCTGCTGAGGAATGGTGTCGAAACCGGCGTAGAAGAACGGGGTCAGAACCAGGACCGACACGATGCCGGCAAACAGGCTGGTGCTCTCGGTGGCGGCCTTGCCGCCGCCAGTGCCGGTGACCTGGGAGAACACAGGCATGGCGTTGTCCGGCGAGCCGGTGAATAGCGAGACGCCCATGGCAAGCAGCATGCCGCAGAGCAGAGCCTTGGTCAGGAAGGCCTGGAGCTTGGCGGCCGAGCTGGCACCGCGGAAGTTGAGGAAGATGACGTAGACTGCAAAGCCGAGCGCGATTAGCGTCGGGAACAGGTAAACGTCGGCGCCCAGGATGGTGTAGAGCTTGACGGCGCGCAGCCACTCAAGACCGGGCAGGCTGCCGAACATCTCGGACACGAGGGTCGAGATGGCGATGGCCTCCCACGGGCACAGGATGCCGTTGCCCAGGGCCAAAAGCCAACCGGTGATGTAGCTCAGCGTACGGCCAAAGCTACGATCGACATACTCAACGATGCCGCCCGAGATGGGGATAGCAGCCGTGAGCTCACCGAAAACAGCTCCGACGGGCACGAGGAAGATTGCACCCAAGAGGAATGCGATCATAGCGGGAACGGGACCGCCGCCCACGACCATCCAGTCGCCGACCTGCAGAACCCAACCGGTACCGATGATGGCACCGAAGCCGATGGTGAAGAAGTTCCAGAGCGAAAGCGTTTTCTTCATGCCGCCGTTATCCTCGACTGCAACTTCTGCATTCTTGTCCGCCATTGTTCCCCTCCTTTCCTGTTTGACGCCCCTTGGCGTCACCCCTTGCGCGGTCCGTTTTGCCGCGCGCTTTTATTCCATGGCTTTAAGATACGGCCTTGGCGCAGCAGCGCCGCTCGCAGCTCGACCGAAGGCAGAACTGCAAAACGAGCGGCACCGTTTTTGGGACGAACGGCACGGTTTGCCGCTCATTGTTGTCGCCCGTCCGACGGGCGTACGCTCATCGGACGCATATAGAGATGTTTTTGAGGCCGTGTGTTTTGCGCCTTTCGTACCGTTTACCGAGCTTTTGACGCGCGGACCCATTTGTTGCACATCTTTTTTGTAGGATAGACAGGTTATACATGAGACAAGGCGGTACGAATGGCATACGGATACAACGACGGTGATCAACGGCGACAAAGCGTTCGCCTTGCTGGCCGCACCACGCCGACGCCCAGAAGTGCCACGAGCAGCAATCCGCAACGCCCTCAAGAGCAACCCAGGCCTTCGTCTCGGCAGCAGACAAACAGAACACGGCAGAGTGGCCGTCCGAGCACGGGCACAAGCGCACAGCAAGATAG
The DNA here is from genome assembly GCF_040092405.1 of Collinsella sp. CLA-ER-H2. Lineage (NCBI taxonomy): Bacteria > Bacillati > Actinomycetota > Coriobacteriia > Coriobacteriales > Coriobacteriaceae > Collinsella > Collinsella sp. CLA-ER-H2. The sequence goes on along the minus strand of NZ_JBBNLO010000024.1, from coordinate 7,126 downwards.
CCGCTTGGGCGCGCGCACTCGACAGCGCCAAGCCGAGGTTCCGCAACTGCGCCGCAACGGCGCACGTCAGCCCGGCAGCCATATCAACCGCTTCTTTTCGCATCCCCAAGGCGGACGCGACGGCAAGCCCTACCGCTCGACATCGTACGTGAATGCCCCCGCCCTGCCGGCTCGTCGGCTTTGCCTCGCACTGTGCTCTATCCTCATCTGTCTGGTCTTTGTGCTTATGAGCTCCTGTATGTCCCACGGCTCGGCCGGTCTCGAGCCCACCGCCGAGGACAAGCTGCTCAAGGCCCCCGTCGCGCCCGGTTATTCTTTCGCCTTTTCGACCCCGCGCTCGCAATGGCAAGCCGGCACGATGCCCCATATCTATCAGATCGACCCTGCATGGTCGGAGCTGCCTTACGCCGGCGGTACCATCCGCCAAAATGCCTGCGGGCCTACGTGCCTCACCATGGTCTATATCTTTAAGACGGGACGCACCGATATGACCCCCGTCAATATGTGCGCGCTTTCCGAGGCAGGCAATTACGCCCCCACCGGTGCAACCGAATGGTCGTTTATGACGAGCGGTGCGTGGCAGTTGGGACTTAACGGAACGGAGCTTCATAACGATCGCGACTCGATGACTCAGGCGCTGCGTTCGGGAGCGCCCGTCATCGCCGCCGTTCGGCCGGGCACCTTTACCAACGTGGGCCACTACATTGTACTTTACGGTATTGACGACGCCGACCAGATTGAAGTCTTCGATCCCAACTCGGCCAGCCGCAGCGCCCGACGCTGGGGCGTCGTAGAGGTCCTCAACGAAGTCGAAGCCATGTGGGCCTACTACTAGTCGTTGGGGACAGACTTAAATGAGTGGTCTCTGGCTGCCCGGAACTGCTGGCACGGAAAATGCATCCCGCTTTGAAGTTCGATAGCGAGATGCACTTTCCGCGCACGGCCTGTTTGGGAAACTACGTTCCACTTTCCGGCAACATTCCGGGATGCATTTTCCGGTTGAGGCCCTCAAGGGAAACCATGTCCCATGTTGGACGCTCATTCTGGGATGCGCTTTCCGCAGTTGATTGATGCGGGCTTTAAGGACTGTTCCAAGCTGCCGGCAGAAAAGGAACGTCCCCAGGTGCCGGGTTTCCGCAGTCATTGGGGACAGACTTAAATGACTAGTCGTTTAAGAACGTCCAATGACTACCCACAGAATGAGGGTCTCATCGGGGACTAGGTAAATAACAAAAGCCCCCGCGGCCGAAGCGGACCGCGGGGGCAACAGACCTGCAAGAGTTAACTCAAGTCCTCGCCATTTGATGCAATGACCTTTTGGTACCAGCAGAAGCTGTCCTTTCGGTAGCGATCGAACGTGCCTTTGCCCATATCATCGGCATCAACATAAACAAAGCCATAGCGCTTCTTCATCTGCCCCGTCGAGGCCGACACCAAATCGATACAGCCCCACGGCGTGTATCCCATCAGGTCAACACCGTCCTCGACAATTGCATCGCGCAGCGCAAGAATATGCCTTCGCAGGTAATCAATATGATACGCATCGTGGACTTTGCCGTCTTCCAGCGCATCGAGTCCGCCCACACCGTTCTCGGCGACAAAGAGCGGAAGATGGTAACGATCGTGGTAGCCAGCAAGCGTCACGCGCAAACCCAGCGCATCGATCTGCCACTTCCAGGCAGTCTCTTTATCCTTGAGGTACGGATTGCGCAACGTCGGGAACACGTTGCCCTCCGCCTTCTCGGCGATCACCTGATCATCGGCGCACACCAAGCGCGAGCAATAGTACGAGAACGAGATGAAGTCGACCGTATGCTCTGCCAGATACTCCGTATCGCCCGGCTCAAAGGGCACGTGAACACCCTCTTTCTCGAGTGCACGCAGCTTCCAAGCAGGATAGGCGCCCGCAGCCATCACGTCTGTGTAGAAGTAGCGGCCGCGGTCCTCCTCATACGCAAGCCATACGTCCTCGGGCGCACAACGGTACGGATAGGTCGCACCGGCAGCGACCATGCAACCCACCTTGTTTGCGGGATCGATCTTGTGCAGAATCTCGACAGCGCGAGCGCTCGCCATAAACATATGGTGCGAGAACGCCGCGGTCACGGCTGCACGGTCACGCTCATCCTCGAGCGTGACACCCGCGTTGAGATAGGACAGCGCCACGCTGTTGATCTCGTTGAACGTAAGCCAATAACGCACGAGGCCCTGGTACGCGCGTCCGACGGTCTCGACGTAGTGCGCATACCGCTCGATCATCTCTCGGCTTTGCCAGCCACCATAGCGCTCGACCAGAGCCAACGGATAGTCGTAGTGCGACAGCGTCACAAGCGGCTCGATTCCATGCTCGCGCAGCGCCTCGAATACCTGACGGTAAAACTCCAAGCCCTCGCCGTTGGGCTCGGTCTCCATCCCTGTGGGAAAAATACGGCTCCAGCAAATTGAAAGACGCAGGCACTTAAAGCCCATCTCGGCAAAGAGCTCGACATCCTCGTGCCAATGATGGAAGAAGTCGTTGCCCCAGCGGCATGGATACAGCCTGTCCGGATCGTCCACGGGCTTTTGCCTGCCAAACATTACATCCCAGCGGTCGGAACCCTGTGGGATCAGGTCGGAGTGCGACATGCCGCGGCCGCCCTCGTTCCAGCCCCCTTCGGCCTGGTTGGCGGCGAGGGCACCACCCCACAAAAAGCCCTCGGGCATACCGGCGGCAGACGTTCTGTCAAAGTAACTCATGCTACTCAGCATCCTCGGCAGAAGCTGCCGCGGCGTTCTCCTGCTCCTGAGCCAGGAGCTGGTTATCGTACACCTTAAAGAACGGGTACCAGACCACAGCCATGACCACGATCAAAACGATCGTAAACACCCAGATGCGCGGGTCGAGGCACTGGACAAAGCCCTGAACGAAGATGGGGAACGTGCCGCTCACCAAGATGTAGAAGTTAGAGACAAGACCCAGTGAGACCGCACCCCAATACAGCAGGGCCGAGATCATGCCGCCTAGCACAAACGGAATCATGAGGATCGGGTTGAAGATGATGGGCGCGCCGAAGATCGCGGGCTCGGAGATACGGAAGAAGCTCGGCACGATCGATGCCCTGCCAAATGCCTTGAGCTGCTGCGACTTTGCCCTAAACGCGCAGAGCGCCACAAAAGAGAACGTATTACCCGTGCCGCCGATGAGGTTGATGGCCAACGACATGAGCGCCGGGTGGAACTCAAGCGGCTGCCCGGCAGCATAGAGCGAGGCGTTGGCGGCAAAGGCGGCAAGCGTGACCGGGGCGGTGATGGGCATTACGATCATGTTGCCGTGGACGCCAAAGCACCAAAACAGCAGCGTCATGAAGCAGATAAGCAGTGCGCCGGGCACAGAGTCAACTGCGACGGAAAGCGGGGCAGCGAGCAGCTTCTCGATAACCGAGGGGATGGACAGCGCGGGATCGATCATCTGGATCAGCAGGTTGCCGCCAAAGAAGATGAGGATGTTGGCGAGCATAGGTACGATGGCGCCAAAGGTTTCGGACAAAAACGGCGGCACGCCATCGGGCATCTTGATGGTGATGCCCTTGGTCTGGCAGAAGCGCGTGACCTCGACGGAGACCAAGGCAACGATGATGGCGGTAAACAGGCCCTGCGCACCCAGATAGGTGCAGGGGACCGCCTGGAGCACGGACTCGTCAGCAAGCTGGTAGTAGGACGACGGCGCCGCGGCGATCAGGAACATCACCAGCGAGGTCATGCCGGCGTTAAGCTTGGGCATCTTGTAGGTGCCCGCCAGGTTATAGGCGATTGCGAACGTCACGATCACCGACAGTATGCCCATCGTCATGTTGAAGGGAATGAGCAGCGTGAGCTTATTGGCCGTGGCAAAATCGAGCCAAGGGCCAAAGACGGACCAGAACCCGCCCTGCGCCACCAGGTCGGCCGTGACCGGCGGGTTGGCGAGGATCATAAAGACGGCAGATACCAAGATGAAGCTGATCGCGCTCATAAAGCCCTTTTGCATGGAGGCAAAGTGGCGCTCGGTGCCGCAGAAATTGGCGATAGGGGTCAGTTTTTCCTGAAGCAGGGTCATGAACTTCTCCATGGTTGCCTCCTAACCCAACAGCGACTGGGCGAGTGCCAGCACGTTGGCGGCGTTGCCCATGCCGTAGTCCTGTGCGGGGATGACCGCGGTCGGCTTACCGCTCCCCTGCTTGACGGTGTTGAGCTGGTAGGACACCTGCGGCCCCAAGAGCAGCACGTCATAATTGGCGCACGTCTCCTGATACTCGCCGATACCCACCGCATCGATATCGAGCTCGATGTCGTTTTGCTCCGCATATTTCTCGAGTTTCTTCATCAGAATGCTTGTAGACAGACCAGCTGCGCAAACAAGAAGGATCTTCATAAGGGATTCTCTTCGCATTGATTGGTTGGATAGTCACCGCACGCCGCTAGGCGTTCTTGGTTGCAGTGCGCTCATACAGGCAGATCAGCTCCTGCACGAGCTCCTGAGCAAGCATGGAGCACATGAGGTGGTCCTGAGCATGGACCAGCAACACATCCACCGACAGATGCTCGCCCGCTGCCTCAGTCGAAAGCAGCTGCGTTTGGATGTGGTGAGCCTTGATTCCCGCATCCTTTGACTGCTTCATGAGTTTGGCGGCGGCGTCAAAATCCCCCGCCTTTGCCTTTTCAAGGGCTTCGAAGGCAAGGCTGCGTGCCTCTCCCGCTGCAGCGACCAGCTGAAACGAAACCATCTCGGTTCCCTGATCGTCCATAACGGTCTCCTCTCCCGTGATGTTTGGTTTGTACTTGAATATTCGAAACGCCTATCTCCCGCCCGCAATCCTCGAGGTTTATTGCAGGTAGACTGACAGGGCCATCGACAAAAGAAGTCTTAAGCCGTATGCGCTTGCACAAGCGCCATCAGCTCATGCCAGGACCGGCGCTCGCGTAGGCGCTCGGCCCCCTGGCGGTCCATAAAGATCTCGGCGAGCAGTGAGCTCAAGATCCGCGCCTCATCGCCGCCCGACCGGGCAAACGACACCATAAAGACGATATCGACCTCATGGCCGTATTCGTCCCAAAGAATGGGATGTTCGAGCAGGCCCACGGTAACAAAGGCCTCGGCGCTCAAGGGATGCATCCCATGGGGCATGGCTACCCCATTGCCAAACGAGGTGGCGCTCGCGCTCTCGCGCTCGGCGACCTCTTGGGCAAACTGGGCATCGACACGGCCGCTCTCGACGGCGCGCTCGGAGAGATATCGGAGAACGGCCTGCTTCGACGACGCCTCAACGCGGTTGAAGAACAGGGCACGGCTAAAGAAAGAGCTCACGGAGTCCGATTGCGCAGTGTCGTCGCTCAGCACCTTGCGGATAGCGTTGACATCGCTCGTCTCCAAGAAGAAATCGGCCTCGCGGACGGGCACGGGCAACTTGACGTTGAGCGGCACCGTTGTGAACACGTAGTCGATATGCGAAAAATCGAACGTTCCCACGCGGGCGACATCGCATGTCTCAATCGAATCGATATACATGCCAAACTGCTTGCGGTACTGGTGCTCGAGCATACGGGCGCTTCCCGCTCCCGAGGCGCACACGATCAGGATGCGTTTGCGACGCGGCTGGTCGGCTTGCTGCTCGAGGGCCAGGGCAAATGCCATGGCGATGTAGCCGAGCTCTTCATCAGAGGGCTGGCTGCCAAAATGACGCTCGAGTACCTGCGAGGTGCCAGCTGCCATCGAATAGGCCAACGGAAACCTCGTCTTGATATCGGACAGCATGGGGTTATCCATATGCATGTGATATTCAAGGCGATAGCCCAGAGGGCCGATATGCCGAGCAAGGTTCATGCGAAGTTCAAGATCGCCGCTAAAGTCAAACCTAAACTCATCGTTGACCGCACGTACCATCTCGGAAGCAATCTCCCACATCTCGTCCGAGATAACGGCAGAGCCCTTCTCGGGCACGCCCGTGCCCCTGCCGAGCAAATGGATTGCGATAAAGGCAACCTCTTCTCGGGGCATGCTCACGCCCAGGGCATCCTTGATGTTTGCGGCAATCTGGAAAGCCGCGGCGTATTCGCGCGTTCCCTCCAGTTTTTGAACGTCCGATTCTGCAGCTGGGACATAGCAGCCCTGCTCGATGCGGCCAAGAGCAATGTAAAGATGCATGATGAGATTGCGGGATGCCAGCGAGCTCACCGTGACGGGCGAGGCCGTCAGAGCATCGTCCACACATGCGGCGATGGCCCGCAGGCGCTCGGCGAGCTTTGCATCGTCGGTGTCGGGCAACACGGGCCTCACCAGCGAGGCCAGGCACAGGCGCCGCTGCGACTCCCCGCCCGCAACGCGGATTCCGTAGCGTGGGCGCTTTTCGAGCGTTAAGTCAAATTGGGCGAGTTTCTGCTCTACCAGACGCATGTCATTGGACAGAGTTCGCGCCGAAACGTAGAGTAAATCCGCATACTCCTCAATCGTCACCCACTGGGACCGCATGAGGAGGTCGTTAAGAAGGAAGGACACACGGCCGTCGCGCGTATCAGGAATGCCCGGATGGGCCAGAGCCGCACCGTCTAGCAAGCGAGCAAGCTCATCTGCACGTGCAACATCGATACGATACTGCCCCTTGCTGCCAACGATGCGTGCAACCCCTGCAAGGTTGTCGTTTGCGCGATGGATATAGTTTCTCACGGCGCGCTCGCTTACCTCGAGACGCTTGGCAAGTACCGCGACAGCGACAGGCTGAGCGTCCTCGATCATATTTACAAGCTGCTTGACACGAGCATCCATGTCCTCCTCCTTTCCCTGCGTCTAGTCTAACGCGGTAAAGAATGACACTCCACGTCGCGCTCGTTCCGCCAACTCGGAACAGGTTGCGGGGAGTCCAGCCGAACTTATAGGGAGCACGGAGAAAGGACCCGAAAGCCATGTGCCGGTGTGAGATGCGCTTTCCGCAGTCATTGGGGACAGACTTAAATGAGTAGTCGTTGGGGACGTTCTTGTTCGACTGATCGTTTAAGAACGTCCATTACAGTCGAAATTGTCAGCCCGGGACCGTCTCGGGCTACGATTGAGGCGCGCCCAGGACGGGCCGCCGACCGGGCGCCCGCGCACGGCCGAACGTCCCTGCCCCGAGAG
>NZ_JBBNLO010000023.1:0-38074 GCF_040092405.1 Collinsella sp. CLA-ER-H2 | reverse complement strand
CCGCGGCGGCGACCGATCGCGCGTGGACGTCCAGGCCGATGGAGGTAACATGGGGCATGGGAAGCCTCCTCCCCGCAGGTGCGGTAAGGGCTACCGCACGGGCCGATACTCAAAGCCCATTGTGGCATCCCGAGCCCGCGGAAAGAAGCTGCGCCGCGGGGGAGGCGACCCGAATGGCTTTCTCATATCGTCTTTATGACTCCCTTCGCTATCCGTTACTGCTTATATTCCCGCCAGATCGAGTAGAGGTTCCGGGCAATGCCGGTCACATACATCGAGAGGCGCAGGATTTCAAGAAACAAGTTCATAGGCTTCACCCCAATCGGAGATCGGAGCGTTGCCCGCAGGCGGATTCCGCGGCAGACAAGATTTTACCCTATACGCCGCAGCGGGGGATATCTGACCCCAGTGTTAGAGTGGTGTCCATTTGCATGGATGACCGGGCATGATCGCGACATATCCTGGAGTTGAAATGCCGCTGGGGATACGAGGGGGAGCCGGGGTCGGATGTTGGGGCTCAACGAAGCAAGTGGCGCTTCTGTTTTCTTGGGATCGGGGATGCGAATCAGCCTGCAGCAATGGGCCCAACTCGATTCGGGGCGCAGTGAGTCCCGAATCGAGCGTTCCTGGCTGCCATGCATGTCAGGTGATGAAAGTCCACAGCGGCATCGCCTTACACGGCAACGGGGGCCTCTTTGGGGCGTCCCACCCTTGGTGTATCGGCGAGTCGTGCCTCGATGGAGGCTTTGGACATCATGCGCTTGGTGCCATCCTTCCATGAATCCAGTAGTCCTGCATTTAGCAGTTGTGACACCCGTGCTAAGCTAACACCGAGCATACGCGCGGCATCCGCTGCGGTGACGGCGGGAATGTCGCCGAGTTCGCGGCTGACGGCTGCAGCGACAATCTTGCCGCCGTGTCGCGGCTCATGTCCGAAGTCTGGCACGGGAAGTTCAATGCCGTCCGAATCAAAGAACTCGAATTCCCATACGTAAACCAGGTAAGACCTCCTCTAATGGCGAATAATACGAGGCGTGCTCCTAGAATATTCCAGTCGCATCGATGCAGCCGATCATGTCTATCTTAAAGCCTCGCGCGGACTCGAATTTCAATGTCGCCTAGCGCTTTCGTGCAGGATTCCCGAAGTGACTAAAATGTGGCCATAGAGACAGTTTTAACGAACCCCATGGGAGTGACACGCATGGATAACAACACCTTGCTGTTCCAGGACAAAGGGTCGGGCAGGTTTAAAGACGTCAAGATCTACCCCAACCGCATCGAGGTGCTTAAGAAGGGTACTTTCGGCGGCAAGCACACCGAGATTGTCTATCTTAAGGACATTACGGGTGTCAATAGAATTAAAGGCCGCGATGTTTTTCTGCGCAATCGACTGTTAACCGCTTGCGTCTTTAGTCTGAGCAGCCGCGCGAAGGCCCAGGAGTTCGTGAATGCGCTGAACATGGTGATGTAGCCTATGGCGGCGTTTGGGCCAAGGTAAAAATCGGGGGCACAGAACGGTATCCTGCGCCCCCGATTGAGTCGATGTGTCTAAAAGGCCGGCTTGCCTATTCGCTATCGTCCCCAGCGTTTTCGCGGTCATTTGCAAGCATCGCTGCGCCGGCGACCGTCGTCGCCACGGCGGCAGCGGCGAGCCCGGCGGCAATGCCGGAGCCATCGCCCGTGTCGGCGAGTTTTCCGCCCGAGCTCTTGCCCTGGTCGCTCTTGTTGCCCTTGCCATTCTTGTCGGCGCCGCCTGCGTTGGAACCCGTGCCGGTGCTGGCGCCGCCTGCACTGTCCGAGGCCGCTACGGTAAAGCTTGCGGCTCCATCGCTGGCGAGCGTGTAGTTCTGCGCCGCGTCGCCCAAGAGACCGTTCACGCGCACCCAGTACGTTCCTGCGGCAAATGTTTCGCCCTCGGCCATTGCCGTGCCCGGAGCGCCGTCCGCGTCGTGCACAAACTCGAGATGGGCCGTGCAGGCATCGGTTTCGAGCTTGCCCTCGAGTGATGCCGCAATCTTGGCGCGCACGTCTTCGCCGGCCTTAAGGCCTTCGAGTCCCTCAAAATGGGGCGTCAGCGCACGTGGATCGATATCGATGGGCACAGGGCCCTGCAGCCCCGTAACAGTCTCGTTGCCCAGGGCGTCGACATCCACATATTCGATGGCAAAAGCGCTTCCCGAAGCCGCCACGTTGAGTACGTTGCTGCTGTCGACGAGGCGGAAATGACCCTCGCCAACGGTCTTGCCGTCCTGGAGCGAGGCGTCGCTCAGCGAGTCGCCGTACGTCATGCGCATGCGGGTCGGGAGATAGCACGAAACGGTTTGCTTGTGCTGCGCATCGTTGTAATTGCGCTGGTAGATGCTCCGGGCCAGTGCCGCATCAACAAAGTCGGATGCGATGATGCCAATGTGCTTGCGGCAGTCCGCCTTTGTGCTCTCAACTCCGGTATTGTTTATATACGAGCTCTTGTACAGGTGCTCGTCGACCACTCGCGCTGCGGTAAAAGGGTTGTTTTGCGTGCAGCTCGTGTAGTTGATAAACCAGCAGCGCTCCGTTGCCTGCACCGTTGTCCCGTCCGCGGCAGTGATATCTACGGTGCTGCGCTCGAACTCGGACGCTGCCTTCAGGGCCATATCGACCCAGTCGATTTTACTGGACCCCGTGCAGTCGTAATGGTCTTGGGCATATACCGCTGTGCTATAGGGCTCTTTGTCGCCCGTATTGCCCGCAGCCTCAAAGCCTTGCTCGTATTTCACGAGGCACATGGACTTTCCGGAATGCGCCTTGATTTTGTCGTCCCATTCGGTGAGGTCGAGGCCCCACGTGTGGCCGTCTACACTGTCGCCGGCGAGTTTAAATCGACGCAGCAGGACGATCTTTCCGCGCACCTCGTTCAGTGTGGGGACATGGCTCGACGTATAGAACAGTTTGGGGTTCTCGCCCAAAACCTTGGCGAAAGCCGTCGTAACGCTTTCGTCGGTAGCTTCGTCGTTGCCTCGTGACACCAGCATGATGAGCGCTTCTGACGGGTTTTCGTTCAAAAATGTTTTGAAGTAACCGATGACATCGGAGAGATGTATAAAGCCCCCGTCTTTTTTGAGCAGGTAGCATATTCCATGGTCGATGCCGGGGTCGCCTTTATCGTTGTTCTTTCCAAGTCGGATATCAAAATAGCGAATGCCTTCGAGCAACTGCGTGGGGATGTAATCCTGCTGGCACTTTGCAAGCGAGGTTTGGGGCTCGGTGTCGTTGTCCACGCTGCAGGTGCTCGAATCATGCGTGCCCGGGATGCTCAGCTCGTCGAGGTACTTGCTGCCATCGACGTGGCTCATCCAACATGGTCCGTCGACGTAGCTGCTATACGTGATCCAGTCGATACTTCTAACCGTGGTATTGATCTCGCCCTTGTCGTAACCGACAAGTTCGAGCTCCCACGGAATACTCTTCCTCTTGTGGCAGATCTTGTTGTTGTCTTGGTCTTTGCCGTCCTTTTCTATGGCCAGGTAATTAATGTCTTTTTTCTCGTTTGTGCGGTCTCGGATGATGTAGGTTCCGTTTTGCTGGCGGTCGAACGCAAAAGAGCGGCTGGCCTTGCCGTCATGCTCGCCACTCCATACGTGGATGACCTTTCCATCTTTGTCCGAGTCGCCATCGACTGACCAAATGCTGTAGCCCGTCTTCTTGTGCTCTTCGAAATTGAGCAGGGTGCGGATGGCATACCAATTTGTATTTTCTGTATCGGTCGCTACGTGCTCAAGGATGAGCTTGCTGGACGTGCCGTCATTAAACAGGTGGCAGACGTTGCCGATGACGTTGCCGTCTTCGTTGACGCTCGCGGTGCGAAAATAGCCCGCGGGGCGAAGGCGAATGACGAACTTGTCGAGGGTGGCCGCCGGTGTGGGCGTGTCTTCTGCAAATGCCGCGCGCAGGGGAATACCCAGCGTCGCGGTTTCGGGCAGGCTTACAAATGGCGACAATGCTGCGAGTCCTAGGCCCAGCGTAAACGCTCGGCGGCTGATGGCATGGTGTTCGGTCATAACTTCTCCATTCGCAGAGTGCGGTTATGCGATAGTTTTGGTCACTATACTGCCCAGATGTTTAAAGATGCTGGTTTAATTGTCTGCGCGGCGCAATAAATCGGTGGGCGGACGTGTTGGGGTGTTTGTCGTTTTCGTACTGTTGCCACATTTGGGGCGGTTCCGGCGTCCGGCATCCTCGCGTTCGTCGGCTACAGGCATAAGAAAGGGAGGGTCGGTTTACCGGCCCTCCCTGGGTACGAAGCGCTGGGGTACCGTCGCTTGTTTGCACTGCGACCGTGTTTCCCGTTGCGCTCGCCAGTCGCTTAGCGCTTGATCTCGATATCGTCGAGCTTGACGTCCATGGCCTCGGTCTTGGCCTTGGCAATGTCATCGGCAAACTCCAGAGACTTCATCATGGTCTCGACGGCGTCCTTGTGCTCCTCGACATTGTCGATGCTCACGTAAACGCTGCCGCCGCCTGCTTCGGTGAAGTACTCAGTCGTTACGCCGCCCGAGTGTGTATAGGAAGCGTTGCGCCAAGTCTTGCCGTTGTACTTGACGGGATCATTCTCGGTCCACTCAAAGTTGGCCTTCCATTTGGCCTCGTAGTCGAACAGCTCGTCAGCGTTCTTGTCAGAGTCGAAGACAGGGATGAAGCGATCGCTGGCGTGCTCGCTCTCGGTGAACTTAAACTGGGCCCTGTCGGCGGTGTCGCCGGCAACGTCGGTGATCTCGACGCCCTCGGGCACCTCGACCTTAAACCAAATGTAGTCGGTCCTCATATCCACGGCTGGCTTTTCTGCGCCGCCGCCACCGCCACTGCCGGTAGCGCCGCCGCTTCCGCCGCAACCCACCAGGGCAACCGCGGCAAGGAGACTGATGCAGAGTGTGAGAATCGCAAAGGCCTTCTTTTTCATGGTCGTGTCCTCCTCGATCTGTAACCGCCCATGGATTACCTGCCTTTACTGTACGCGCGGACGGCTCGCTAGGGTGGGCCATGTGTCCCATTCTGGGTGCCGGATTTGCGCCGTTAAGTGGCAATATGCGCGGGCGCAAAAGAGGGGAGGGCCGGCCGATCCGATCCTCCCCTGGCTGGGCGTCCGATCATTTAATGACTGCGCATGCGATGCTGCGTGCGAGCCCCTAATGCTTGATCTCGATGCTCGAAATCTCGACTTCGCGTGCCTCGGCAACTGCCTTCGCCATGTCATCGGGGAACTCGATGGAGTTGAGGAGCGCCTCGGCTTCTTTCTTATGCAGATCGAAGTTCGAGATGAGGACGTAGACGCTTCCCGGCTTAACGTCGGTAAAGAGGAGGGTTGAGACGCCGCTGTTGTCCTCGTACGTTCCGACGAGCCACGTCCTGCCGTTATACTCGACGGACCCGCCATCCTTCCACTGGAACGTATCACCTTTCTTTTCTGCCTGGTCGGCGTGGGATTCCTCTGCCGTCAGCGCTTTTTTCCAAACGGGGATAAAGCGATCGGCCGAACCGTTCTCGTCTTCGGGGAAGGTGAGCTGGACCCTGTCGGCGTTCTTGCCTGCCGAGTCGCTTACGCCAACGCCCCCGGGCATCTCGACCTTAAACCAGATAAAGTCGGTCTTCTTGGCGACGGGGGCCTTTTCCTTGCTCTCGCCCTTGGCGGCGCTGCTGCCTCCGCCCGATGCGTTCCCGCCGCAGCCCACGAGGGCGAGCGCGGCAAAGAGGGCGATGCAAAGGGAAAGGATCGATAGGGTCTTTTTCTTCATGGTGGCGTCCTCCTTGTCTGCCGATGACATCACGGCGCCGCATGCTGTTGGGGTACTGATTGCGCTGGCGGCGGATGTCTCTGTGTGCTGTGCGGCTTATGCCTCCGTTCATTGCTTGTGGCCGTTGCCCGGCCGTGCCCCAACGGGTTCCTTACTTATAGATATGCCCCAGCTTGTGCTGCCCGGGAGTCTCGAAAGGTGGGCCATGTGTCCCATGTTTGTGTCGCTGCCGCCTATCGTGTGCCATAGAAATCCGCGATGGCCAGGTGCGCTGACGCCCATGTGCTTATGGGCTAGACTTAGCACCATTACGTGATCGATGCGGTCGGTCGGCGGTTGCCACCCGACCGATGTATATGACTTGAAGGTGCATGTGCATGAGCCAAGAGATGATGGACAAGACCTGCCGCGGGTTTGCCGAGGCGCTGGCCGCGCGCGAGCCGGTTCCCGGCGGTGGCAGCGCGAGCGCCTTTGTGGGCGCGCTGGGCGCCTCGCTGTGCGGAATGGTTGCCCGCTACGGTGCGACCAATCCCGCGCTTGCTGATCGTGCGGATGACCTGACGCGTGCGTTTGCCCATGCTGATGAGCTGGCCCAGGAGCTTGTCGAGTTGGTTGCCGAGGACGTTCGTGCCTATGGGCAGGTGTCCGCGGCGTACGGTATTCCGCGTGACGATCCGGCTCGAGCGACCGCGATTCAGGATGCGCTGCATGTGGCCGCTATGCCGCCGTATCGCATTATGGATGCCTGCGGGCGTGCGCTGGCGCTGCTCGAGGACATGGCCGACAAGGGTTCGCGTCAGCTGCTGTCCGATGTGGCGTGCGGCGCCGTGTTCTGCCGTTCCGCTATGCAGGGCGCGAGCTTGACGCTCTTTGCCAACACCACGTCTATGAAGGACCGGGCGCGCGCCGAGGAGCTCGAGACCGCGTGCGATGAGCTGCTGGACACGTGGTTGCCGCGCGCCGATGCGCTGGCGCGCCGCGCCGCCGACGCTGCAAGGAAGAGAGGATAGCCATGGCTGAACTGCTGAAGGGCGCTCCCGTCGCCCGCGCGTTGACTGAGGAACTTGCTGCTCGCTGCGTGGCTTTGCGCGAGCGCGGCGTTGTTCCGACGTTGGCTATCGTGCGTGTGGGTGAACGCGAGGACGACCTATCCTACGAGCGCGGTGCGCTCAGGCGCTGCGAGAAGGTTGGCATTGAAGCTCGCCGCGTTTTGCTTCCCGCCGATGTTTCGCGGGACGAGCTGTTGGCGGCCATCGAGGACATCAATACCGATTCGTCTGTTCATGGCTGCCTGATGTTCCGCCCGCTGCCCGCCGGCCTTGACGAGGACGCGGTTGCCGCGGCACTCGATCCTGCCAAGGACGTTGACTCCATGACGCCGGCTTCGCTGCTCACCACGCTTTCGGGGCGCGGCGAGGGTTTTGCCCCCTGCACAGCCGAAGCCGTGCTTGCTTTGCTGGATCATTACGGCGTTGAGCTGGATGGGGCCAAGGTCGCGGTGGTCGGGCGCTCGCTGGTGATCGGGCGTCCTGTTGCCGCCATGCTTACGGCGCGCAATTCGACCGTGACAACGTGCCATACGCATACGCGCGACCTTGCTGCCGAGTGCCGTGCTGCCGACATTGTGGTTGCCGCCGTTGGACGCGCGCGTACGATTGGCGTGGATGCGGTTCGCGAGGGCCAGACGATCATCGATGTTGGCATTAATTGGGACGAGGCCGCTGGCAAGCTGGTGGGTGACGTCGATTCTGATGCTGCGGAGCCGGTCGTTAACGCCATCACGCCCGTGCCGGGCGGCGTGGGCGCTGTGACGACGGCGATCCTCGCCAAACACGTGATCGAGGCGGCCGAGCGCGCATCGAAATAGGCGTTTTGGGCTGTTTGAGGGGTTAGCTCTATACCCCGTGGACAGAAAATGCCAAATATGAGTACTGTTGCCAAGATAGTCACATATATTTTAGGCCAAATAGGCTCTCTAACGATATTTATTATCGATAGAGAGCCTATTTTATTGGACCTATGAGGAATTACATCATCTAATTTTTGAACAAATGTAGACTTTCGACACCCATACGTAGCAAAATTGCTGTTACTAAATTGGTGACAGTACTCATATTTGGCATTTTTTGACCACAGGGGTTGCCAGCGCCGTGGTTTCGCCCTTTCTGCGCCGAAGCGATACACTGTTGCCGTTTGATTTCTTCGCTCAAGGAGGATGCGCATGCCGTGCACAACGATTTTGGTCGGTAAAAACGCAAGCTACGACGGGTCGACCCTGGTCGCGCGTAACGAGGACTCGTCCAACGGGGTGTTTGAGCCCAAGCGTATGCGCGTGGTGCATCCCGACGAGCAGCCGCGCGTCTACACGAGCGTCCTGAGTCACCTGACCGTTGAACTGCCCGATAACCCCATGCGCTACACGAGCGTCCCCGATGTTGTTCCGGGCCACGGCATCTGGGCCGAGGCCGGTTTCAACGAGCTCAATGTGGGCATGTCCGCAACCGAGACGCTCACCACCAACGAGCGCGTTCGCGGCGCCGACCCGCTTGTGGACTACGTGCCCGCCAAGGGCAACGAGGGTGAGGACGGCTATGTGCCGGCGCAGCCCGGCGGTCTGGGCGAGGAGGACATGGTGACCCTGGTCCTGCCGTACGCTAAGTCCGCCCGCGACGGCGTGCGTATCCTGGGCGACCTGCTCGAGCGCTACGGCACCTACGAGAACAACGGCATCGCCTTTAGCGACGTGGACGAGATCTGGTGGCTCGAGACCATCGGCGGTCACCACTGGATCGCCAAGCGCGTGCCCGATGACGCTTATGTGACCATGCCCAACCAGCTGGGTATCGATAGCTTTGACCTGGATGACGCCGAGGGCGCCCAGGGCGATCACATGTGCTCCGCCGACCTGCGCTCTTGGATGGCTGAGTGGCATCTGGACCTGACGCTGGGCGTCGAGGGCGACGGTCCGGCCGCGGTCTTTAACCCGCGCGAGGCCTTTGGCTCGCACAGTGACAGCGACCACGTCTACAACACGCCGCGCGCCTGGTACATGCAGCGCTGCCTCAACCCCAGCGATGTGTGGGACGGTCCCGAGGCCGACTACACGCCCGAGAGCGACGACATCCCCTGGAGCCGCGTGCCCGAGCGCAAGGTGACCATCGAGGACATCAAGTACGTGCTTTCGAGCCACTACCAGGGCACGGAGTATGACTGCTACGGCAGCAAGGGCACGCCCGCCACGCGTGGCGCCTATCGCCCCATCGGCATCAACCGCAACAGCCAGCTCGCTGTGCTGCAGCTGCGCCCCTATGCGCATCCGGCCTACCGCGCCGTGCAGTGGATGGCCTTTGGCTCCAACTCGTTTAACGCGCTGGTTCCGCTGTACGCCAACGTCGAGACCATGCCCGAGTACTTTGCCGACACGCAGGCTCGCGTGACGTCCGAAAACTTCTACTGGGCCAACCGCCTGATCGGCGCGCTGGCCGACGTCCGCTTCCATGAGTGCGGCCGCGCAGTCGAGGATTATCAGGAGAAGGTCGGCGGCATGGGCCACAAGCAGATTCATGACGTCGACGCTGCCGTAGCCGTTCTGCCCGAGGCCGAGGTGCCTGCCGAGCTTGCACGCGCCAACGAGGAGTTTGCCGAGCTCGTGCGCGTGGAGACCGATGCCCTGTTGGGCAAGGTGCTCTACACCACGAGCTGCGCCATGAAGAACTCTTTCGCGATGAACGACAACGTGAGATAGGGATTTCCCGTCGATCGAATAGCGCTAAAACGCTTTGTCGCTTTCACTCAATCTTGGGTACAAGAACGCCAATGCAGTTGTTTGTGATTGGAGACAACCATGGTTATGAAACTCGATCAGCTTGTTAACGGTGCCATCAACGTGGGCTTTGGTGCTGCTGCCGTCGCCGTCGAGGGCGGCAAGAAGGTTCTCGACGACCTCAATACCAAGGGCGAGCAGGTCCGCAAGGACGCAGGCGCCCCCGGTATCGCCCGCAGTGTGTCCGACATGTTCGAACAGGCCGGCGGTACCATCTCCGATCTGACCGAGCGCTTGGGCATGCAGGGCGAGACCGCGGCCCAGCGCGTGCTCGACGAGCTCATTCTGGCTCGCGTCCGCGTCATGACAGCCCCCGAGCGCACGGCCTTCCTGGCCCATGTGCGCGACATCGTCGATTCGGTCGAGGACAACGTGACCTCGGTGCCCGTCGAGTCCGTTGAGCCCGACGATGCGAAGGATACCGAAGAGGCCGAGTAGCAGCGCAGATGGCAGATTCCACCACCGATTACAACAATCTAGATCCCTTGGGTGACGAGGCGGCGGTTGTCGATGAGGTCGATGCCGCCGTCTCGGGCGCTCGCAAGAAGCCGCGCGCTGTCGATATGGTCCCCGAGGAGCCCGACGCGATGGCGCCGGATGAAGAATACCAGCTCACGCCGGCGGGTCGCCGCGAGCGCATCGGGCAGATTGTTCGCCTGGTCAAAAAGTACCGCGTGTGGGATAACCTCACGCCGGTTCGTTTGCGCCGCCTGCTCGAGGAACTCGGCCCCATGTTCGTCAAGATGGGGCAGATTCTGGCCAACCGGTCCGAGATTCTGCCGCAACGCTTTTGCGACGAGCTGCGTCGTCTGCGGTCCGACGTGGAGCCGGTGCCGTACGAGGTCGTACTCAGTTGTCTGGAAGAAGAATACGGCCTGCGCCTGGGAGAGATGTTCGATGCGATCGACCCCAATCCGCTTGGTAGCGCATCGCTCGCGCAGGTGCACCGCGCTCGTCTGGTGACGGGCGAGGACGTGGCCGTCAAGGTGCAGCGCCCCGGTGCGCAGCAGGTTATGGCACAGGACATCGATATCATCCGCTCGGTGGTGCGTATCGTTTCCAAGTTCGTCAACACCGATCAATTCGTTGACCTGCACGGCGTAGTCGAGGAGTTGTGGACCTCGTTTCGCGAGGAGACCAACTTTTTGGCCGAGGCCAAAAACCTCAACGACTTCTACGAGTTCCATAAGAGCGTTCATGGCGTGACGTGCCCTAAATCCTATCTGGACCTGTGCACCGAGCACGTGGTGGTTATGGACTACGTCGACGGCATTTCGATCGCCGATCCTGAACGCTTGGTGGCCGAGGGCTATGACTTGGAAAAGATCGGTGCCGCAATCGTCGAGGATTACTCGACGCAGGTGCTCGATGACGGCTTTTTCCATGCCGACCCGCATGCGGGAAACATTATTCTCAAGGACGGCATCGTTTACTTTATCGACTTGGGCATGGTCGGACGCATGTCGAGTCACGATCGCGGTATCGTCAAGGACATGATTTTCGCCGTGGCCGAGGGTGACGTGCCCAAGCTCAAGGATTCGCTCATGCGCTTCGCCGTGACGCGTGGCGACTCGGCTGAGCTCGATCATTCGGCCTTTTTGTCCGATTTGGACTTTATCGTGGCTGACTTTGCGGGCCTTGACCTGAAGGATCTGGATATCGGCGAGTTTTTGACCTCGCTGTTAAACCTGGCGCGCAAAAACGACGTTGAGCTGCCGAGCGTGGTAACGATGTTCGCCCGCGGCATGGTGACGCTCGAGGGCCTGTTGACCGAGTACATGCCCAACGTCAACATGATCCAGATCATTCAGACGCATATCAAAAACGAAAAAAGCACTTATGCGCGCGTGCGCGACATGGGACGCGATCTTGCCGCGAGCAGCTATCGCGCGGCAAAAGGCTCGCTCGAGGCGGCCGAGTATCTGGGCTTGGCTTCGCGTATGCTCACGCGCGGCCAGCTTAAGGTGAACACGCAGATCATGAGCAGCGATAAGGCGCTGCGACAGCTGGGCGGAATTATCGACCGCATGTCGATGGCAATTGTGATCGCCGGTCTGTTTATCGGTTCGTCGGTGGTGTACTACGCGCGCATCGAGCCGGTTGTGTTTGGTATCCCAGTCATTGGCTTTATGGGCTACGTGAGCGCGCTGGTGCTGGCGCTTATGCTGGGCCGCAATATCTGGCTCAACAGTCACGGCGGCAAGCACTAGAGGCCGCGACCGTCACCGCATTTTACTATCGCAAACAACAGCTTTTACCTTGGGCTTCGCCTGCGTGCGAGGCCCTTTTGCGTGATACCATTTTGACGGTAATAATCGATGGCCTAGATGGTGGTGCGGAGACGCACGAATGCGCGGTTTACCTGCGCGTTTGGGAGAATTGGGGTGCAAGTCCCCGGCTGTACCAGTAACCGTAATTCCTCTTGGCTCGGGATGTTCGCGTCGCAGATCGGACGACGTGCCCGAGTCGTTAAGGTTAAGTCGGATCGCCTCCCATCTTGCATGCGGCTGCGGCGTATGCCGCCGGTGTGCATAGGGCTCTGGAGGGAAGGGGGACCCCGATGGGGGAACTCGAGCGCAACATGCGCGATGACGTGGGGCAGCCTCAAGGCAACGCTCCAAGTACAGACAGTAGGAGACAAATGGATATGTTTGTGGACGAGCGCCAGCGCGTCTCGCATCGCCGTGGCGCGATTGCACGCGGTGTAGCTAAGCGCGGCCTGGTGGCATTCCTGGCCTTCGCGATGGCCTTTGGCACCACGCCGGCTCAGCTGTGGGCCGAGGGCGCCGAGGGCATTGCCGAGGCTGTGGCTCAGGCTGCGACGCCTGCCGAGAACGGCTCTGGTGAGTCCGCGACAAGCCCCGCTGCCGACCTCAATGCGAGCGGCGTGGTGGCGAATGGGGGCACTGCCGAGCAAGATGCCGCCGCGACAACTTCGGGCCCTACCGACAAGACTGAGGACGATAGCGTTGCAGGCAATGAGGCGCCGGTTGCATCGACGTCCGATGCCTCGAAGCAGGACGCCGCCGTTGTCTCTGCCGCTGGAGAGGCCAAGACTCAGCCTGCCAAGGCCGAGAGCCAGGATGTCTCTGCCACGTGCTCCGTCGTCGGCACCGACGCCAAGGGCGCCCAGCAGACCTGGGCCGCCGCGCAGCGGATCACGCTGAAGGAGGGCTCGACCGCGGCCGACCTCTCCGAGCAGCTCTTCAAGCAGGCCGGCCTGACCACCGATTATGATCCCAACGGCACCTGGGGCTGGGCGCTCAACACGATCACGTCGCCCTTCGATAAGGACCGCAAGCTCGGCTACGACTCGGCGACCGGCGCGTACTGGCAGCTGTTCGTCAACGGCAGCGCCTCCGAGGTCGGCGCGGGCGGCTACACGCTCAAGGACGGCGACTCCGTCGTCTGGTGCTACTCGAAGTACGGCGACCCCGCGCCTGTCGCTCAGATCTCTGCCACGTGCTCCGTCGTCGGCACCGACGCCAAGGGCGCCCAGCAGACCTGGGCCGCCGCGCAGCAGATCGCTCTGAAGGAGGGCTCGACCGCGGCCGACCTCTCCGAGCAGCTCTTCAGGCAGGCCGGCCTCAAGGCCGACTACGACCCCAACGGCTCCTGGGGCTGGGCGCTCAACTCGATCACGTCGCCCTTCGACGCGGGCCGCACGCTCGCCTACGACCCGGCGACCGGCGCGTACTGGCAGCTGTTCGTCAACGGCAGCGCCTCCGCGGTCGGCGCCGGCGGCTACACGCTCAAGGACGGCGACTCCGTCGTCTGGTGCTACTCGAAGTACGGTGACCCCGCGCCCGCCAATCAGATTTCCGTTAGCTGCACCGTTGTCGGCCAGGACGCCTCGGGCGCTCAGCAGACATGGGCGCAGCCCACGACAGCTTTGGTGGAAGAGGGCACGACCGCTGCTGATCTTTCCGAGCAGGCCTTTAAAAAGGCCGGCATTGGCGCCAAAACGGGGAAAGGCACGTACGGCTGGTATCTCGAGTCGCTGACTTCACCGTTCAACAAGACCGTGACGCTTTCGAGCGAGAAAGTTAACGAAAACACTTGGAAATTCTGGCAGTTCTTCGTTAACGGTCAGGCGGCCAATGTCGGCGCGGGCAATTACACACTCAAGGCCGGGGACAAGGTTACCTGGGTCTATGGCTTTGATGGAACCATGCCCGGCCAGGTTTCCGTTTCAATGGAGATCATCGGTAAGAAGGATGAGAAGGCGCAGCGCTGGACCGATCCTTCGACGCAGGTGTTTGTCGAGGGCACGACGATCAAGGACGCTTCCGCTGCCTACTTCGATGCCATTGGCATTGAGTCCAAGATGTACGACCAATTTGGTTATTGGGGTGTTCATAGTCTTGTCTCCCCGTTTGATGGCACCGAGCTGTCGGGTGCATGGTCGTTCTTTGTCAACGGCGTTCCCGGGCCTCAGCTCGATAGCGATTACGTGCTCAAGTCGGGCGACAAAATCGTTTGGGCTTACGCCCCTGGCGACACCGTTCCTAATCCCGATGAAGTCGTAGTCGATCCGAGCGCTTCGCGCCCGACCGATTGGAAAGCCGACTGGAGTGGCAATTCCAATGCGGTGGTCAAGAACGTGTCCACGCCTACGGGCGCGCTGGCAAGCTCTTGGACGTTCGATTGGAGGGCCTACTCGGGTGCCACGTATCCCAATGCGAGCGAGCCTATTGTCGTGAACGGCAACGTTTACCTTGCCGTGAACAAGCGTTTGCTTAAGATCGACGCCGAGTCGGGCAAGGTGCTTGCCGAGTCGAACCTTCAGACTGCGATTGGCTACACCACGCGTCCGATTTATACGAAAGGCTTGGTCATCGTCCCGCTCGACGGCGGTGCGGTCCAGGCTCTGACGGCCGATACGCTGACGACGGTTTGGGTCACTGACTCTGTGAGCAAATCTGCCCAGTCAAATTCCCAGCTGACGGTTGATGGCAACTATCTCTACGTTGGCACCGTTGATGTCGACTATGGAACGAGTACGTACAATAACGGTCACCTGACGCGTATTAATATACTGACCGGCGCTGTTTCTTGGCAGCATGTTAATGCTGATGAGGGCTACTACTGGACGAGCGCTACAGTGGGCGACGGCTATATTCTGGTTCCGACGAGTGCGGGTACCGTTGAGATGCTTAGCAAGTCGACGGGTGATGTGCTCGGCAGCGTTTCGGTTGGTGCCATCGTCAACTCCGGCTGTGTACTGTCCAAAGACGGCAAGCATGCCTATGTGATCTCGCGTGACGGCAAGCTCCACGTGCTGGCACTGTCGGACGCAAGCGCAAGGGCCTCTTCGCGCATTTCCGAAGAACGCGTCATCGATCTTGGTCTTACGGGTTGTGCCTGCATGCCCACGCTGTATGGCAATAAGCTAATTGTCGGTGGCGAGGTTTCTGGCGGTTCGGCGCTGGCGATTGTCGACCTTGATAATGACTTTGCTACGACGTTGGTTTCGTCTGCCGATGGCTCCGTGCTTCCTGCCGGTGGCATCAAGGGCGCACCGCTCGTGAGTGTCCAGGCGGATGACACGTACGTTTATTTCACTGTCAACTATGGTGCGACTTCCGACTATGTGAACTACACCTCGGGCGGTGGCGTGTATCGCTACAAGATGGGTGACGCACAGGCGACCGGTGCGTTTAGCGCAGCGGGACACAACAATTACTGTGACTCGCCGATTGCCTGCGATGCCAAGGGTAACCTCTACTACATCAACGATTCCGGCACGCTTTTCAAGCTGAGTGGTGGCGTTAAGGTCTCGTTTGAGACTGGCGAGGGTTCTAAGGTCGACTTCCAGACGACGGCCGATGGCAAGTTGGTCAAGCCGGCCGATCCGACGCGCGATGGCTACACTTTCGGCGGTTGGTATACCGATGAGGCTTGCACGCAGGCGTATGACTTTAGCACACCGGTAACGGCCGACCTGACGCTGTATGCCAAGTGGACCAAGAATGCCGTTAACCCTGGCGGTAACGGCGGCGCTGGTTCGAATGGCGGCGGTTCTGGTATCGGTACTGGTTCCGGCACTGGCGCTGGCGCGGGTTCTGGCTCCGGCTCGAAGGGCGGCGCTATTGCCCCGGGCAAGAAGCCGGTGACCAAGACGACGGTGTCGACCAAGAGCGAGACCGAGGACAACAAGTCCAACAAGAAGGACTCCGATAAGTCCGATAAGAAGGACGAGAAGAAGTCTGACAAGAAGGACAGCAAGTCCGACAAGAAGTCCGATTCCAAGTCCGATACGGGCGCTGCTTCCACGACCACTGCTAAGAAGTCCTCTAGTACTGCCGAGCAGGAGACTGGCACCAACCCGCTCGCCATCGTTGGCATCGCCGCCGGCGTGATTGGCCTTGCGCTCATCGCCGTCTTCGTGCTGACCAAGCGCGGCAAGGGTGACGGTAATGCCCGATAAGCCCAAGGAGACTAACGGGCAACAGCTCGACCCCTCGTTTATCCAGCTCGATGATCCAAAGCAAAAGGGCGCCGCTTCGGCGGCGTCCGCCTCTCGTCGCAAGGCGCTCCTCGGTGTTCTGACTGCCGCGTGCACCATTCTGATCGTCGTCTCGCTGGGTTTCGTCCATCCTTCCACAAGCGGTGCCTGGTCCATCGACTGGATCATTCAGACCGTGACGGGGGAGAGCGTCGTCACCAAGGACACCAAGGCGTCTGGCTCGACTACGACTTCGGGCGAGGCCAGTTCCGAGAGCTCCAAGTCATCGAATGATGCAAAAGACGAGTCCAAGGGTTCGAACGACGCCAAGGACGATTCCGAGTCTTCGGACAAGGAATCGAATAAAAGCTCGGATAGCAAGAAGTCCGATGGTCAGAACGGCAAGAAGTCTGGAGATAAATCCGCTGCCCAGAATACGGGAGCCGGCGATACTTCCAATGTGTCTGGTGGTGCTTCTTCGGGCGGCGGTCAGTCGTCTGATGGAGCCTCCAGCTCTAATGGCGGAAGCGCTCCCTCGGGCGGCCAGGGCGGCTCGCAGGAGTCCAACTACGTAACGGTGACGGTTTCGGTCACATCGAGCGCCGTGGGCAATCCTGTGTCTTCTGGCGGCACCTTTACCTTTAACGAAGGCGCTACCGTCTACGATGCCCTGTGCGCGCTGGGCCTTTCTGTCAACGCACATGGCTCGTCGTACGGCACGTATGTCTCCGCGATTGGTGGTTTGGCCGAGAAACAGTACGGCGGCACGAGCGGCTGGATGTACTCCGTCAACGGCACAACGCCCATGACGGCCTGCAGCAACTACGTTCTCTCCAACGGCGACAACGTGGTCTGGTATTACGTTACAGGCTAGAGGCCTCGACATAGCGCGCCAGACGGGCGGTTCGGACAAACATCCGGGCCGCCCGTTTTCATGCGAATGGGACCGGGCCGCCCGGTCTCTCGGCAAACAAAAAACCGGTTGGAATGGGAATTCCAACCGGTTATACATTCAAGCAAATAGCGAATCGACTACGACCGTGCGCCCTCGAGGAAGAAGCGACGGCTGAAGTAGTTGTACCAGGTGACGAGGAACGTGGCGATGGCCTTCATGGCCTGGTAGCCGATGCTCAAAAACGTGACGCCCACAAACATGTATAGGTCGTTGAGGCCCAGGCCGATCACCGACAGGATGGTGAAGATCGTGAACTCGCGCTTGCGGCTCATGCCCTCGCGGTGGTCGAACACATACTTCATGCTGAGCCAGTAGTTGACCACGACGGACGTGGTAAACGAGACCGTGGTGCTCATCAAAAAGTCGAGGTGAAACAGCTCGACGAGCGCAATGAGCATACCCCAGTCGATGCCAAAGGAGATAAGACCCACGACAGCGAACTTGAGGAACTGCTTGGTATGAGGTTGTGCCAGTGCCTTGCGCACGTAATCACATCCAATGCGTTGATGAATCGAGCAGAGGATACTTTAGAGCTTTTGCAAGGGAAACGTAAGGTCTTTGCCAAGAACTATACGAACTCGCCAAATTATCAAGTGCTAATCCGCAAACGTTGAAAATTTGCCCGTAAACGAGCAATGCCCACGAACAACACAGCGCTCGACGCGCGTCATCTGTGGGCATTGTAAAGCTGTAAGGTTGCGAGTTACTTGGTCTCGTCGCCTTCCAGGAAGATCTTTCGGGTCACAAAGTTGTAGACCATGACAAGCGCGGTGGCGCAAATCTTGGCGATATTGGCCTCGAGCCCCAGGCCGGCGTTGAGCGCCAGCACGATGCCGTCGTTGAGTCCCAAACCGATCACAGACAGCACGACAAAGATAATGAACTCGCGGCGGCGGCTCATGCCCTCCTTGTGCGCAAACACGTACTTCATGCTGGCGAGGTAGTTAAAGATGAGTGAGATGATAAAGCCGCTGGTGTTGGCGATTAGGATGTTGAGGCCTAGACCGTAGTGGAGCAGATTCATAATGCCAAAGTCGATGACCGTGGCAATGACGCCGACGACGCCAAACTTCATGATCTGCGCAAGGAGCTTTTGCATGGTACCTGCCTTATGGTGGCGCCGGGGCGCCGCGGGGATGACAAACTCAGCAAGTTTAGCCAATCCCCACGGGTGGTGCTAGGCGCGCTCCTCGATAGCACCGTTTCTATATGCATCGAGCAGCTGGCGCAGGTCCTGGATCTGGCTGCGGATCTTGGCACCGGAATCGGTGTCGCTCACCATGCGGCGACGGTCGGCCTCGTCAAAGCGGTTGGTCTCGCTTTCGATATCGACGTTGCGGGTGAGTGCCTCGGCAACCGTCGTAAAGGCCCGGTGCGACTTGAGGCGGCAGCCGCGCGAGCTCGAGATGAGCGTATAGCCGGCGATACCCGTCTTGGGATGGTAAGCGCGGCAGAAGCCGCCATCGATGACCAGCAGCTTGCCCTCGGCGCGGATGGGCTGCTCGCCCTTGGTGGTTTTAACGGGCGTGTGGCCGTTGATGATGTGGCCGGTCGGTGAACATGCCATGGGCGTGACGCCAAACTCGCGCATGATGTCGTCGCAGACCGAGGGCGACTTGGTAAGCGTAAAGTACGGGTCCATCGGCTCGACCCAGGTGCTCTTATCGGCGATATAGGCGCGCTCAAAGGTACGCACCAGGCGTCCGCTGGCGGGTGAGTTAAAGCCAATCCACAGGTACCACATCCAGTCGAGAGCGTCGCGGTCGCCCACACGCCAGGCGCGGCGGGCGATGTAGTCGCAAAAATCGAGATAATCGCGGCCAGTGTGCCAGGTGCCCAGGCAGTTCATGCTGCTAAAGGTGCCGTCTTCGTTGAGTGGCACGCAGCCATGGAACAGCAGGTTGCCGTTGGCAACCTTGTACATCGAGCCGTGGGAATAGAGGAAATCGATATGGCGATGCAGGTGATCGGCGGTGACAAACTCGGACACGAGCTTGTCGATGATGTGCTGCTCCTGAGACGTGAGCGTATAGGGGTCCGCCGGGTCGACGGTGGGGAAGTCGTTGGTCGTGAGCGGCCACACGCTGCCGTCGGCGAGCGTGACCGTGCCGGTGTCGTGTTCGATCTTGTCGAGTAACAGGCGGTCGGTCATGTCGAACTCGGGATGGCGCTGGATTATCTGGCCCTCGAGCTTAAAGAGCAGCACGTTGATGGCCTTGATCAGCGGGGTGATGGACTCGCCGGCGGTGTAGGTGGCATCAGCAAAGGCGACAAGTTCACGCAGCGAGATGCCGTAGTCGTTCTCCAGGATCTCGTAGTTGTCGTAGCGTAGGTTGTTGCGCAGCACCGTGGCGATGCAGGCAGGTTCACCGGCCGCAGCGCCCATCCACAACAGGTCGTGGTTGCCCCACTGGATGTCGAGTGAATGGTAGGTGAGCAGGCGGTCCATAATCTTGGCCGCGCCGCCACCGCGGTCGAAGATATCGCCCACCAGGTGCAGGTGGTCGACGGCCAGGCGCTTGATGAGCGAGGCGAGCGACTCGATAAAGTCGTCGGCGCTGGCGGTCTCTAGGATGGACTCCACGATGCGCTCGTGATAGCGCACGCGATAGTTGTTCTCGTCCGGATGCGTGTGTAGCAGCTCGTCGATGATGTAGGCGTAATCGCGTGGGATGGCCTTACGCACCTTGGAGCGCGTATAGCGGCTCGAAAGCGAGCGGGCGACCATGATGAGCTGGTCAAGCATCGTCTTGTACCAGGTGGGCGAGTCCTCGCGCTGGCTGCGGACCAGCTCGATCTTCTCGCGCGGATAGTAGATGAGCGTGCACAGCTCGCCCTTCTCGTCAAAGGAGAGCGTTTCGCCAAAGATTTCGTCGACATGCTCGCGCACGACGCCCGAGCAGTTGTTGAGGATGTGCATAAAGGCTTCGTACTCGCCATGCACGTCGCTCATAAAATGCTCAGTGCCTTTGGGCAGGTTGAGGATGGCCGAGAGGTTGATGATCTCGGTAAACGCGGATTGCTCGGTGGGAAACTGTCTCGACAGCAGGCGCAGATACTTGAAGTCTTGCGGATTGCGATCGAATGCGACCATGAAACACCTTCCGATAGGGCTGGTAAAACTGATAAACAGCGTAAAACGTTTATCAGTATGCGCCGCTTTTGTTTCGATTGGGGATGGGCGGCCGAATTGTTAGCCGAACGGTTTGGTAAATCGATTTAGTGGAGGTAGATATGGCGGTTGAGTGGAGACGATAGAGGGTGTTTTCTCAGATATTTATGCGTGGGGTCGGTGGAAACGATGGTGGTAAAGATGTTCGCTATTTTTGGTTCGATTTGGTAAATAGTGGACATATGTACCGTATGTAGGCTCACTGTGCGATAATTTGCGCAGCAATGAGTAAGGAGCCTCATATGAGTGATTTTGTCCTGACCTGTGAATCCGCCGCCGATCGAACTCGGGAGTTCTTTGAATCGCGCAATATCCCTGTCGTGTGTTTTCATTACGAGATCGACGATGTTGTCTATACGGACGATCTGTATCAGTCGATTACGCCGGACGAGTTTTTTGCCCAGATTGCCGCAGGCGCCATGCCCAAGACGTCTCAGGTGAGCGTGGGTGAGTACGAGGAGTTTTGGGAGCCGCTTGTTGCCGAGGGTAAAGACGTGCTGCACCTGACGTTGTCGTCGGGTATTTCGGGTACGTATGGCTCGGCTTGCGTTGCGGCGCAGATGCTCGCGGATCGCTATCCCCAGGGCGGCAAGGTGCGCGTCATCGATTCGCTGGCGGCGTCTTCGGGCTTTGGCCTGCTGGCGGAATGTGCCGCCGACGTGCGCGATAGCGGGGCTTCACTCGACGAGACGGCTGCCTGGATCGAGGAGCACAAGCTCAACCTGCACCACTGGTTCTTCTCGACCGATCTGTCGAGCTACCTGCGCGGCGGTCGCATTTCGGCTGCGAGCGCGATCATCGGCACGGCGCTTAAGATTTGCCCGCTTATGACGGTCGATTGCGAAGGTGGGCTGTCGCCACGTGAGAAGATTCGCACTAAGAAGCGCGCGATTTCCGAGATGGCTAAGACCATGATGGCACACGTGCAGGACGGTGCGGATTATTCGGGTAAGTGCGTCATGTCGCACTCGGCGTGCCGCGAGGATGCCGAGGCAGTTGCGGCGCTGATCGAGGAACAGATTCCGCAGCTTAAAGGCAAGATTGAGATCAATAACATCGGTACTCTGATTGGCTCGCATACCGGACCTGGCACGGTGGCGCTCTTCTTTATGGGCGACAAACGCGTGGATTAATTTGCCCCATCACATCGCTGCATGATTGCTCAAACGAAAACGGCCCGCCTCACGTTTGTGGGGCGGGCCTTGCTGTTGGGGTTAGCGTTTCTTTCCGCGGAAGAAGAAGCCGTGCAGTGACGGCTTGAGGCCGCGGTTGGCGCGATGCTCCTCGACGCGCTCGTGGATCGAAGCGACGCGCTCGATGACTTCGTCGGGAATCGGCACGTCGGGATTCATGTTCTCGACCTGGCTGACCTCGGCGGCGGAGACCTGGTCGATAATGGGCACATCGTCGTGCGAGATGACAGGTGTGGCGTCTTCCTTCATCTTGCGATAACGCTGCATCATGTCGGTCTGTAACTGCTGGGCCGAAGGCGGCGTCCAGATGATGGCGTTGGCGCCGGCGGCGATGGTTTCACGGATGCTCTCGGGCGTCTTGCCGCCCGGCGCGATGAGCGGCAGGTTGGGATAGTGCTTGCGCAGCTCGCGTAGGACCTGGGGCGTGTTCTTGCCGGCGGCGATGTTGAGAATCTTGGCTCCAGCGCGCACCTTGGCGTGGGCATCGTCGTCGCAGCGAACGACCGTAGCGATGACGGGGATGTCGGCAATGTTAGTGATGTGCTCGACCATTTCGGCGGTGGCGGGGGAGTTGACCACACAGCCCGCCGCGCCCTGCATCTCGGAGACGGCTGCCATCTGAACGGAGCGCTTGCCGGTGGTGGTGCCACCGCCCACGCCTACGAAGACCGGGCACTCGGCGACGGTCAGCAGCGCCTGCGTAATGGCGGGCTGCGGCGTGAAGGGGTAAACGGCAAAGACGGCATCGGCGTTGGAGTTGCGGATGACCGCGACGTCGGTGGTGTAGATGAGCGATTTGATACGACGGCCGAAGAGCGTGAAGCCGCTGGCTTCCTCAATCTCGTCAGGCATGCGAAGGGCCGCCTTGCGCAGGCGCCCGTCGATGGGCAGCGGCTCCATGGGAAGCAGTCCGTTGGGGGTCACGGCTACCTGGGGTTCGGTGAACTCGTCTGCGAGCTCGACCTCGGAGAAATCGACCGAGGCGACGATGTCCTCGTGAACCTCGGCGGGCACATCGATGGGGGCTTGGTCGTTTGCCGCGGCAGGCGTGTCGAAGGAGCTGGTGCCGACGAAGGCGTCGACGCGCTCATTTAGATCGTTGAGGGTATCCATGGAAGCTCGATTCTATGTGATGACGGCCGGCGCGATGCAGCCGGAATTGCGAATGCTAAATCGTTTGACGAGTTGATTTTTCCCCGCCGCGCCATCCGTTAGACCGAAGGGCCGGCGAACGTGAAGGAGCTGTGGTGGCGGGTATTGAGGTGCTATCTTGAATGTCCCGTTTAAAAGAGAGGTGACGCGGTATGGAATTGACAGCAATGTTTGGCTCGATTGGCCTGTGTGTGGGCGCAATCGTTGCCGCCGCGGTCATCTACTTTGTGGTCACGGCCATTAAGGGCAAAAGGGCCGAACGCAAGGAGCGCGCGATGCTTAAACAGCATCGCGACCAGCAGGGCAAACGCGCACGGAGATAGCTTGTTGAGTTTTGGATCCGTGCGCTAGCTGCGTTTTCGGATCAGGGCAATGTAGAAGCCCTCAAAGTCGCGGCTGGGCGGAATGGTGAGCGTGCCGGGCAGGCCGTTGGCGATGGCCGATACCTGACCCGCGGCAATGGCCTCGGTCAGGGCGTTGGACTCGATGCGCGGCTCCTCGCCAGCTTCCTGCGCGCGGCGTGCCTCACTTTCGCTTGGTGTGCCGTCGAGGGGGATGAGCTCGCAGTCCATATGCTTGTCGAGGGCCTCTTGCAGGGCGTCCTCGTTTTCCTGCGGCAAGATCGAACAAGTCGAATAGACGAGCGTGCCGCCCGGTTTGAGGGCTCCCATGGCGCGGTCCAGAAGTGCTCGCTGCGAGCGGGCACACTTGCTCAGCAACTGCTCGGTCAGGCCGCGCAGGCTTTTCTGTTTGCCGCTGATGACGTTGCCCGTGCCGGTGCAGGGAGCGTCGAGCAGGATGCGGTCAAAGCGGAAGAACTCGTCGAGCTCGCGTGCGTCGATGCGCATGACGGGCACGTTTTTTGCGCCTTGGCGGTGGAGGTTGGCTTCGAGCTTCTCGGCGCGGGGAATGCTCATCTCGCAGGCGGTAAGGTGCGCCTGTCCCTGCGTGAGGGCGGCGATCTGCGTCGTCTTGCCACCGGGGGCCGCGCACATGTCCAGGATGTCCTCGCCGGCCTGGGCGCCCAGGACCAACGGCGGCATCATGGACGACAGGCTCTGCAGGTAGATCTTGCCGTCGCGGTAGATGTCGAGATCCCACAGATCGGAAACCTGGGCCTCGGGCAGGATGAAGGCGTCTGGGTACCAGGTGACGGGGTTGTGGGCGATGTCGGCGGCATCGAGCGCCGCAGCGATGTCCTCGGCGGTTGCCTTGAGCGTGTTGACGCGCAGCGTGACCGGGCGTGTGGCCGCGGCGCCGAAGCCCTCGATCATGAGCTCGGCATCGGCGGGCGCATAGGCGCCGGCGACCGTGTCGACCATAAAGCGCGGCAGGTCGGCGGCGGAGTGTTGGGCGGCAAGCTGGTCGGAAAGCTCGGTGGCGGCAAACTGCCTGAGCTTGAGCTCGGCCTTGACCTGCTTTTTCTGCTTACGACGACGCGGCTTAGACATCCGTCTTTCCTTCCACCGAAATGATTATTCTGGGACGGGGATTAAAAAATCATTCCATGACCCCGTCACAAAAAGACTGTACTGTGGCGCCCGGGAATGATTTTTTAATCCCCGTCCCAGAATAATCATTCCCGGGCGCATGTCGTTGGCCTAGTACTGGCTCTCGTGCTTGCTGAAGAAGTCGAAGCGCGGGGGCAGCGGCTTTACGCGGTGCTCGCCGGGCTTCTCGCCCAGGCTCTCCACGAACTTGTCCGTGGAAGTAAAGATGTTGTCCCAGCTAAAGAACACGACCGGGTCGACGTCGAAGTACTCGCAGATGAGCTCGCAGCCGGCGGGCACGATGCCGTGCATCAGGACGGTCGCCACGCGCAGCTCGGTAAAGGCGTCGACGAGTGCCTGCGTCATCGCGGCATTGCTCGGCTCGCCCTCGAGCTTGTTGGCGGCCTTGGAGGCGTCGCTCCAGCGCTTGTTGGCGGCGCGCAGGTAGTCGTCGCACACGGCGAGCGCGCGGTGCGTCTCGAACTTGTACATAGCCTGCTCAAAGGCAAGGGCTGCCTGCTCGGCGGCCTCGACCACGGCGGCAGAAGCAGCGCCGGCGGGAATGCAGCCGTTGCGGTAGGGGCTCTCGTCGCCCTCCTTGACGGCGACGCCGTAGAAGCAGCTGCGGGCCAGGCGGTTGAACACACCGGTCAAAAGGGCGCTCTCCTTAAGGGCCGGGTCGATGACGCGCTTGTCGTCGCAGGCGCGCACTTCGTTGCCGTCCTTGTCCTTGCCGGTCACGCGCGTGTCGTATGCCTTGGGGCTAAAGCTCACCGGCTTCTCGGACAGGCCGAGCGACAGCCAATGCGCGCGCATCTGCTCGCAGGTGTAGTGGTTGAGCAGGTCGTCCGCCGGCGGGGGAGGCGTCTGCGAAGACGAGCTGGCCTTTTTGCCCATGTAGAGCAGGTGGTAGCAGGCGCTGACGGTGCTCTGCGTGAGGTTCCAACCCAGGGCCTCCCACATGGCGGTCTGCGCGATGCAATAGAAGTAGATGTTGTCCTGGCCAATGAACTGGTAGATCTGTGCGTCATCCGAGCACCACCAGTCGCGCCAGTCGAGCGAGCTGTGCTGGTAGGTGGGCGCGGGGACCTGCGTGGAATCGGCGGCGGGCTCGCCCATGAGGGCGGCATCCTGGGCGGCGACGCCCTCGGTCACGCCGGCGGCCTTGGCATCGCGTGCGAGCACGGTGCGGGTGTAGCTGATGGGCGCCCACAGGCTCTCGGGCCAGCACCAGCAGGTGACGTCGGTCACACCGTCGACCTCGGGAACCGGAACGCCCCAGTCGATATTGCCGGTGATGCGGAAGGGCACGAGCGCCTTGCCGCTGCGGAAGCGCACGCCGCCGTTGGCGAGCACCGCGTGGGCGTCGTCGCGCTCCTTCCAGCTGGGGAAGGTGACGGTAAAGCTGCTCTTGTTGCCCTCGGGCTCCAGCACGGTGTGCTCGGGGAGCTGATCCTCAACGGCGTCGAAGGCCTCGCGGAACTTGTTCTGAATATAGAGCTGGGCCGGCAGCAACCACTCCTCCATGGTCTTGGAGACCACGGAGCGAACCTGCGGGTTCTGGGCGAGCTTGGCGGTGTAGGTCTTCATAAAGTCGAGGTAGGCCGGCAGGTCGAAGTACAGGTTATCGACCGGGCGCAGCTCGGGCACCTCGCCGGTGAGTTGGCTCTTGGGCGCGATGAGCTCCTCGGGCTCAAACTGGTGACCCAGGTCGCACTCGTCGGCGTACGCCTTCTCGGACTTGCAGCCTTGGATGGGGCAGCGGCCGATCACCTGGCGACCGTTGAGGAACGTGCCGGCCTTGGCGTCGTAGAACTGCAGGGTAGAGCGCTTGGAGATGGTGCCCCGCTCGTGCAGGCGCTCGATAATCTCAGCGGTCACCTCGTTATGGATCTGGGCCGCCGGCTCAAGACCCGAGCCGCCGTAGATATCGCAGCTGATGTTGTAGTTGTTGAGGGTCGCGGCCTGGCGGGAGTGATTGGACTCGACGTACTCGTTAATGGACTTGTCGTAGCCCCCGTTCTCCCTGAGCTTGCGGTAGCTCTCCATGATGGGCGAGCCGTAGCAGTCGGTGCCCGAGGTGAAGATGACGTTCTCGCTGCCCAGGCGGTCGCGCAGGAAACGGGCGAAGAAGTCGGCCGGGACAAAGACGCCGCCGACGTGGCCAAAGTGAAGGCCCTTGTTGCCGTAGGGCTCGCCGGCAGTAACGATGGCGCGGCGAGGCCAGCTGGGACGGTCGTTCATGGAGTATTTGGATGCCATGGGACTCCTTCGCATATGGTGAGAGCGCGGCCGGGCCCGGGGCTCGGCCGCGCAGTGGTCAATTCGTGCATATCGTTCGACATTATCGCACATGCGGACGGGTACGTGGCAGGGGCGCTATCCTAAGATGCTATGAATGAGATTTCCAACATACATGCGTTTGAAGACGAGGATTTTCTGCACGCCTGCTTTGTGTGGGGGATGGCCGTGCTCGGCGCATTTGCCGTGTGCTTGGTGCCGGTGTTTATGCTGATGGGCGCGCCTGCGGACTTGGATGCGGCTGACGCGGGCGGCTGGATGGCTGTCGTGGGCTGGATAGTCGGCTTGGCTGCGATCTCAATGGCGTCGTTCGCCGTGCACGAGCTGGTGCACGGTGTGTTTTTTAAGCTGCTGGCGCCTGCGGGCGCGAAGGTGACCTTTGGGGCGAATCGCGAGACGGCGATGATCTATGCCTGCGCCGAGGGCGTTGTGTATTCGCGCCGGCGGTACATGGCGGTTTGCCTGGCGCCGACGGTTGTTGTGACGGCGGCGCTTGCCCTGGGGTTTGCGTTTTCGGGCTATCCGCTGCTGTGCTACCTGGCGGCCGGCTTGCATTTGTCGGGCTGTGTAGGCGACTGGTATTACGTGCGGACCATTTTGCGCGACCGCCGCATTGTCGCCTGCGAGGATACGTCCTTTGGCGTGCGCTTTTTTGGGTGAGGAGATGTTGATGAAGCCGTTGCTGCTGCATGCTTGCTGCGCGCCGTGCTCGCTTGAGCCGGTCCGCCTGCTGCGCGAGGAGGGGTTTGAGCCCACGATTTGCTGGACCAACCCCAATATTCAACCGCGCGATGAATGGCAGCGCCGCTTGGACGAGCTGCGCCGGTGGTGTGCCGATGGCGACATCGAGCTCATCGAGGCAGGGGAGGACCGCGATCGCTGGGAGACCGGCGTGGCACCGCTGGGTGCCGATCGGCCTCGTCGCTGTCGCGCGTGCTATGCCCTGCGCTTGGCCGAGGCGTGCCGCGTGGCCCAGGAGCGCGGGTTTGAGTTTGTGGGCACGACGCTCGCCGTCTCGCCGTACCAGCTGTTCAATACCTGCAATGACGTGCTTGAGCGCTTGGCGGCGGCACATGGGCTCACCCCGGTGATTCGCGATTTTCGCCCGTATTACCCCGAGGCGACACGCCGTTCGCGCGAGCTTGGCATGTATCGGCAGAACTACTGTGGTTGCCGCTTCTCGGCTGTCGAGGCGGCCATGGACCGCGCCCGTATCCGCGACGAGCGCAAAGCCGCCAAAAAGTAGTTCATTTGGGACGTCAGCCTGCTAGGATGTAGAGCGGACTTTAGCTATATAAGGAGTATCCGACGTGTCTATGCGTACCGATGATTTTGACTACAACCTTCCCGAGGAACTGATTGCCCAAGCTCCTGCCGAGCCGCGCGACTCCTGCCGCCTTCTGGTGGTGGATCGCAAGGGCTCCCAGGCGGGAACGCCGCTGGAGCACGGCGGTACCGTTGAGCACCGCATCTTCCGCGACATCATCGACTATATCGAGCCGGGCGACGTGCTCGTCATCAACCAGACGCGCGTGATGCCGGCTCGCCTGATCGGTCGCAAAGCCGGCTCGGGCGGCGTGGTCGAGACTCTGCTGCTCAAGCGCCGCGAGGACGTGGATCCGCTGGGCCATGTTTGGGAGTGCTTGGTCAAGCCGGGCAAGCGCCTGAAGCCCGGTGCTCATATTGAGTATCGCGCCGGTGGCGCCCATGCGCCCGAGGGGGCTCCCGTGGTGCTGACAGCCGAGGTTGTCGACTTTGTCACCGATAGCCGCGGCGGCCGTCTGGTGCGTTTTGAGCCGGCCGGTTGCAATGCCGCCGGCGACCCGCGCACGCTCGACGAGGCCATCCACGCTGCCGGCCACGTGCCGCTGCCGCCCTACATTACCGATTACGAGGGCGATCCCGAGAAGTACCAGACCGTCTACGCCATGAAGGAGGAGCACTCGGCTGCCGCTCCTACGGCGGGTTTGCACTTCACGCCCGAGCTCATGGCCGCTATCGAGGCCAAGGGTGCGAAGTTTGCCGCCGTCGAGCTCGAGGTGGGTATCGATACCTTCCGTCTGGTGGAGGAGGACGACCCCACGCAGCACGTGATGCACACCGAGCGCTACCACGTGTCGCAGGAGGTTGTCGATGCCGTGCACAAGGCCAAGGCCGAGGGTCATCGTGTGATCGCCGTCGGCACCACCGCGGTGCGCTCGCTCGAGAGCGCGTTTGACGCGGACGCGCCGGTGTCCGATCCGGCTGTGACGGCGCGCTATTTTGAGGGCCGCGAGGACGGGGCCGACACGCTCGGCCGCGGCGACATCGTGGTGCGCGAGAACGCGACAACGCAGCTCTACCTCATGCCCGGCTCGACCTATCACGTGGTCGACGCGTTGATCACGAACTTCCACGTGCCGCGCTCCACGCTCATGATGCTCGTGAGCGCGCTTGCCACCCGCGACCAGATCATGGATGCCTACGCCGCCGCCATCGAGGAGCGCTACCGCTTCTTCAGCTTTGGCGACGCGATGCTCATTCAGTAGGTTACGGCGTTTTCCAAACGCCGTAACCGGCCGACGCTGCGCGGGCCGCATTTGGACAATCTGACGTTCAACTTCAAGGGCGCGACCAGAAGGTCAGCGCCCTTTCGTTTCACGTCACCTTGCCTCAAATGCGACCCGCTCGCTGACTCTGCCATAACATCGGCATTTCTTTGGTTGTCGATGTAGTCATTGGGGACGTTCTTGTTCGACTAGTCGTTTAAGAACGTCCCCAATGACTACCTTGCATCAATCTAATAAGTTGCGGTGAGATAGTTCTTGAACTGGCCTTTTTTGAGGCTAAACAGGAACTATCTCACCGCAACTGCGTTGAGCTTTTTGGCAGCTGGTTTACTTGCTCGCGAAGAGCCAGATCAGGATGATCACCAGGATTGCGGCGACGATGCAGACGATGGCGCCGGTGAATTTGATGCGTGAGTCGCGGGTGCGCTCGCGTACGTCGTCCTCGGCGGCTTCGAGTTGAGCCACTTCGCGCTCGGTTTCGGCGTGCTCGGCCTTATCGCGGGCCAAGGACCCGGCGAGCGATTCGGTAATCTCGGGATGGTCATGTACCTCGGTCGCCTGCTCGATGATCGACTGCGCATGCACGACGTCCGCCTGGGCATCGGCGATAGCCTGCTCCTGCTCTCGACGTGCCTTGTCCTCGGCGGCGATCTTCTCGCGCAGTTCGCGCTGGCGCGTTGCGGCGGCGGTTTTTGCGGTCTGCAGCTCGTCGCGTGCGGCATCGGCCTCGGCCGTCACGGCCTGATGGGCGCGCTTGGCGTCGGCGATGGGGGCTTGTGCCTGCTCGACGGCGTGCTCGGCGGCCGCGAGCGAGTGCTCAAGATCGGCGGTGATGTTCGGGACATCTTCCTCGGCTTTGCGCAGGGCATCGGCCGTGTCGGAGATCTGCATCGAAAGCTCGCTGGTGCGCACCGTGTAATTGGCGGGATTTGCCGAAGGATTGCGCTGCAGCTCGGCATACTCGTGGCGCAGCGTTTCGAGTTGAGCGCGCGTGGCGTCGACGGTTTGCTGTGCTGCGGCAACGCCGGCGTCGCGCTCGGCCTGCACCTTGTCGCGGATGCGCTTGGAATCCTCGAGGCGTCGAACGAGGCGGTTACCGGTCTCGCGCGAGCTGGCTTCGCGCGCCTCCACGGCATCGAGTGCGGCTTTGAGACGCCGCTCGGTGGCGTCGTCCTCTTCTCTTATTTGCTCGAGCTGCGCCTTGAGCTCTGTTGCCTTGGCGGCATGGGTATCGCGGCCGATTTCTGCCGCCGCGGCGGCCTTTTGTGCCGTGTCGATAGCCTGGCGTTGCTCGGCGACGATTTGGTCGTAGCGGCCTGCGATATCCTGACGCGTCTCGAGTTCCTCGCTTTGATCGGCGATGCGCTGCTCAAGTTCGGCAAGGTGATCGCGTGCATCGGCGAGTGCCTTTTTCGCGGCGTTCATCTCGCGCATGGCCGAGGCCCCCTGCGCGATAAAGGTGCCCACGGCGTTTGCAGTGTTCGAGACGGCAGTTCCCAGATCGCGGCTCGCGGCGGGGGCGTGCGGGGCGATTGGGCGACCGGTGTCGGCAGCGTCCACATCGGTAGTTTGCGGCGCGGCGATATTGCCGGTACCGCCTTCGATTACGGAAAAGCCCGCTGCGTGCGGGTCGACGGCGTCCGCGCCAATCGTGGGATGCTCGAGCTGCAGGAACGAGGGCAGGGTGCTGCCTTGGTCGGCAACGGGGGTCTCGCCGGGCACGAAGGTCGAGGCGGCCTCGGCGGCCTCCTCTTCCTCGGCGTCGATATCGGCGTCGGCCACGGCGTCTTTCATCGCTTCGACGGCATCCATCATGGAGTCCATGACGGCATCGAGCTCTTCTTCCGAAGACACCTCGATGGGGCCTTCTGCTTGCGGGGCGGCGTCCTTTTCGGGGGCGTCGTCCTGAGCGGCCGGATCGTCGTTTTGCTCGCCGGCATCTTCGGCCGCAGGGGCTTCCGTCGCGGCGCCGTTATCCAGAGTGGCGTCGTCGACGTCGGTATCATTGCAGGTCGCAGTGTCAGTATCTGCGGCGACGTCTGCTGAATCATCAATATGCTGCTGAGTCTGGGGGTCCAGCTCGTCTGTCATAAGCATGTGCTCCTCATCGTTGTTTGTCACCCTATGATAAAGTCTCGCGCCGACATCCCGCGTGCCGCAGCAAAGTTTCAAAACGTGTTCGATGGCTCGCATGGATAACAAAAATTCGGCCTTCTTATTCAGTTTGTGCTTGACATCCCCTTCGCCGAATGACGTTGTGCCGTTCGCCTGCTGCAGTCTTTATTTTTCACTTGAACCCGCTAAAGTTGCATTTCAGCTTTTGGCGCGTGAAGTTGGATGCGCGCAGTCGGCGGGCATGCCCGTCGCGATTCGAAAGGACTTTGTATGGGACTTTTCACTGGTAAGACCGTGATCGTCACCGGCGGCGGCAAGGCCACGCTTAAGGACGGTTCCGCTGGCTCCATCGGTTACGGCATCGATATCGCTTTTGCCAAGGAGGGCGCAAACCTCGTCATTACCGGCCGCAACGTTGCCAAGCTCGAGGCTGCCAAGGAGTCCCTCGAGGCCGAGTACGGCGTCAAGGTTCTGCCTGTTCAGGCCGATGTCTCGGCTGGTCAGGACAACGAGGCCGTCGTGCAGAACGTTATCGACAAGGCGATTGAGGAGTTCGGTCGCATCGACGCCGTCGTCAACAACGCTCAGGCCAGCGCCTCGGGCGTGACCATCGCCGACCACACCATGGATCAGTTTAACCTGGCCATTTACTCCGGCCTGTATGCCACCTATCTGTACATGCAGAAGGCCTATCCGCACCTGAAGGAGACCAAGGGCTCCGTGGTCAACTTTGCCTCGGGCGCCGGCCTGTTTGGCAACTACGGCCAGTGCAGCTATGCCGCTGCCAAGGAGGGCATCCGCGGCTTGACCCGCGTTGCCGCCAACGAGTGGGGCAAGGACGGCATCAACGTCAACATCGTGTGTCCGCTTGCTTGGACTGCTGCGCTCGAGAACTTCCAGGATGCCTATCCCGAGGCGTTTAAGGCCAACGTCCACATGCCGCCGGCGGGCCATTACGGCGACGTCGAGAAGGAGATCGGCCGCGTGGTCGTTCAGCTTTGCGGCCCCGACTTTAAGTACATGAACGGCGAGACCGTCACCCTCGAGGGTGGCATGGGCCAGCGGCCTTAAGGGTTCCGCCGTTCTACCGAACGGCGGACCGGCCGACGCTGCGCGGTCGCCAGAGCGGCAACTTGTCATTCAAAGAGGGCGGCATGACCAGAAGGTCTATGCCGTCCTCTTTTCATGCCAATTTGTTCGCTCTGGCGACCGCTCGCTGACATTCCCAAAACATCGGCGTTGGCGTGGCTGGTAAATAGCTCCACTCATTGGGGACGTACTTAAATGAGTACCCGCCGAACGAGAGTGGATAATCTCCCGTTTTTGGTCTGTGTTTCGGGCAAAAGTGGGAGATTGTCCACTCTCATGAGATGGGCGTCCGAAAATCCACGCTCGTTTGCTGCCCCCTTTGCGTCAGTTTCTGTCGAGTCGGTGCTCCTTGCGGGTTGCCCGTATAATGGTTTGCGTATGAACCGCAACCAAGGAGTTCCAGTTTATGGACCAGAGCCTTTTTAAATTCGACCTGATCGCCGAGGATCCGACGACGCACGCGCGTGCCGGCGTGCTGCACACCCCGCACGGCGATATCGAGACGCCGATCTTTATGCCCGTGGGCACCAAGGCAAACGTCAAGGGTATTCCTACCGAGACCGTCAAGCAGCTCGGTGCCCAGATCGTGCTTGCCAATACCTATCACCTGTCCATGCGTCCCGGCGAGGACACCATCGCCGAGCTGGGCGGTCTGCATAAGTTTATGAACTGGCACGGCCCCATCCTCACCGACTCGGGCGGATTCCAGGTCTTTAGCCATAACGACGCCGTTAAGCTCACCGACGAGGGCGTGCGCTTTATCGTCAATGACTACGACGGTCGCCACGTGTTCTGGACGCCCGAGGACAACATGGAAATCGCCATGAAGCTCGGTTCCGACATCTGCATGCAGCTCGACCAGTGCCCCGGCTATCCTGCCACGCGCGCCTACGTCGAGCGCGCGGTGGAGCTGTCGAGCATGTGGGCCGAGCGCTGCTACAAGGCTCACACTCGCGATGACCAGGCACTTTTTGGCATTGTCCAGGGCGGCATGCATCTGGACCTGCGTCTGCGCTCGCTGCGCCATCTGGAGGAGTGCGGTGACTTCCCCGGTTACGGCATCGGCGGCTACTCGGTGGGCGAGGACCACGAGACCATGTTCGAGACGCTGGCGCCGCTTGTGAGCGAGTACATGCCCAAGCACAAGCCGCGCTACCTGATGGGCGTCGGTAACCCGACGACGCTCGTGCGCGGTGTGGGTGTGGGCATCGACATGTTCGACTGCGTGCTGCCGACGCGTACCGGCCGCATGGGCACGGCGTTTTCGAGCGAGGGTCGCCTCAACTTCCGCAACGCCCGCTTTGCGCACGACGACGGCCCCATCGATCCCACCTGCACCTGCCTGGTGTGCACGGGCGGCTACAGCCGTGCGCTCATCCGTCACATGGTCACGCAGAAGGAGATGCTCGGCGGCATTCTGCTGTCGATGCACAACATCTACTACCTGCTCAACCTTATGCAGCGTGCCCGCCAAGCCATTATCGAGGGCCGCTACGGTGCGTTCGTGAGCGACTGGATGAACAGCCCTGCGGCGGTAGATTACTAAGAACTGCGGGCGCGTTTGCGGGGCGCGAGCAACGGCAAAGGCCAAGCGGCGATCGGTCATCGCGTTCGCTAACACGGTCTGTGTGACCGCTGGCCGATGCCTTGCAAGCGCTTGATGCATCGTGGGTACCATACCGAATGGTTGATGTTCGGGCGGGTGTTTGACGCATGGCGTCGACCCCGCCCGTTTCTATTTTCGATAGGAGTACCCATGATTAAGAATGAGAACGTCGAGGGTGAGCCCGCCTACGACGAGACGTACCGCCGCGGCCCCGTGGTCATGCGTGGCCCCATGATTCCCAAGGACAACACCTACGCCAACCTGTTGGCGCCCGAGGATTCGACCGACTGGCTGCATGCCGACCCCTGGCGTGTGCTGCGCATTCAGGCCGAGTTTGTCGATGGCTTTGGCGCGCTTGCCGAGCTCGGGCCCGCGGTGACCATCTTCGGCAGTGCTCGCACGCCCAAGACCGATCAGCTCTACAAGGCTGCGCGCACGGTCGGCCGCAAGATCGCCCAGCGCGGCGTGGCGGTTATCACCGGCGGCGGCCCTGGCATTATGGAGGCGGCCAACAGGGGAGCGGCGAGCGCCAACGGCAAGTCGGTCGGCTTGGGTATCGAGCTGCCGCACGAGCAGGGGCTTAACAAATACGTGAACCTGGGTATGGACTTCCGCTACTTCTTTGTGCGCAAGACCATGTTTGTTAAGTACAGCTCGGGCGCCATCGTGTTTCCCGGTGGTTTTGGCACGCTCGACGAGATGTTCGAGGTGCTCACACTGGTGCAGACGCACAAGGTCAAGCGCATGCCGCTCGTTTTGGTGGGCACCGAGTACTGGCAGGGCCTGTTCGACTGGCTCAACGGCCCGGTGATGGAAGCCGGTATGATCAGCCCGCTCGATCCGGAGCTGGTGCATATCACCGATGACCTCAACGAGGCCGTCGACATCGCCCTGAGCGGGCTGATGTAGGGTAGCTAAAATGGGACAGGCTAAATGAACTGCTTCTAAGTTGCGGTGGAATAGGGATTGATTTGCGGCTGATAAGCCAAAAACAGTCCCTATTTCACCGCAAGTGGTATGGGTGGCCCTAATTGGTAGGTTGGTAGCGGGGGCAGTAGCTGATGGCGATGGCGTCGACGCCTACGTGGGTGGCGATGGTACAGCCGATGGGGCCGGTGCCGGCGTCTACGTAGTCCTGGCCTGCGAGCGCTTGGTTGACGAGCTCCTGCTCCTCGGCAGCGCCGGTCGTGAGCACGCGAACGCTTGAGCCTGGGTGCTCGGTCAAAAATGCGAGGCAATCGGCCATGGTGTTGGCAACGATGCGCTTGGCTCCGCGGCCCTTCTTGACGGCCTTGATCTCGCCCGATTTCCACTCCGGCGAGACGGCCAGGCGAATGTTGAGCATCTGCGTCAGCTGGCCAGCGAGCTTGGGCGCGCGGCCGTTCTTAACGAGGTTCTCGAGCGTGCGGGGAATTAGCAGCAAGTGGGCGTCGGGCAGCGTCGCGCGGATCTGCGCCTCGGTCTCATCCAAGCTGCGGCCGTCCTCGCGCATGGCCAACGCGTACTCCACCAGCAAGCCCTCGGCGCCCGAGCCGGTGCGCGAATCGATGCAGCGCACGTCGAGCTCATGGGTCCCGGCCGTCAGGCATGCGTTGGAATAGCAGGCAGACCACTCGCTGCACAGCGAGATAAAGATCGCGCTATCGTGGCCGTCGGCGCGCACACGGTCAAAGAGCGCCTTAAACTCGCCGGCGCTCGGCTGCGAGGTGTGCGGCAGCTGCTCGGAGCCAGCCATGCGCGCGACGTATTCCTGGGCGGTAATCTGCACCTGGTCGAGCAGGTCCTCACCCTCGATAATCACATGCAGCGGAATCACGTAAATGCCGAGCTCTTGGGCACGGGCGGGGGAGATGTCCGACGTGGAGTCGGTTATGATGGCAAAAGACATAATTGCGCCTTTCGTTGGGGCGTTTGCGCGCCGCCTTCTGAGAGCAAAGTGCGACAAGTATAGTAGAGTCGTTCCACATTGCTAGGTTCAATTGTTGAATAGTCAACAGTTTGAAGTGTCGGTGTGGAAATCGTCAACTGGGGAAGAGGGATGCCGATGGAGGCGTTGGAGATATGCAAACGACCGGTCGTGTTGTTCGATTTTGACGGCACGGTGGCCGATACGGGTCGGGCGGTGATGACCTCGACGCGCAAGACGCTGGCTGCGCGCGGGTTTTCGGAGGCGCAGATGGGTGATTTGCGCCGTATGATCGGGCCTCCGCTGTGGAAGAGCTTCCACGACTTTTACGGCTTCTCGCGCGAGGAGTCGCTGGTGGTGGCCGACGAGTACCGTGCCTTTTTTGATGAGTTAGGACCGGAGGAGTATCCCGTGTTCGACGGGATCCCCGAGCTACTCGACGGGTTGGCCGCCCAGGGCAAGCGTATGGCCGTGGCGACGTCTCGCATGGAAGCAAAGTGCATTGACATGGTGCATGAGCTGGGGCTTTCTCAGTTTGAGGCCGTGGTCGGCATGAATCCGCCTCAGGGACGCGAGACCAAGGCGGATTCGGTCCGCGATGCGCTGGCGGCCCTGGGCGCGACCGCGGACGAGGCCGTGATGATTGGCGACCGCTTTAACGATGTGGAGGGCGCGCACGCGATGGGCGTGCCGTGCGTCGGCATCTATTCGGGCGCGGCGGCGCCGGGCGAGCACGAGGCAGCGGGCGCCGATGCGGTGGTGCATTCGGTGGCCGAGCTTGCTAAACTTTTCGCTATATAAGTACTTGATGTGAGGGGCGGCACACTTGCCCCTCATTGGTAAGGAGG
Source organism: Collinsella sp. CLA-ER-H2 (assembly GCF_040092405.1). NCBI lineage: Bacteria > Bacillati > Actinomycetota > Coriobacteriia > Coriobacteriales > Coriobacteriaceae > Collinsella > Collinsella sp. CLA-ER-H2. Next base: position 1,659 of record NZ_JBBNLO010000023.1, on the reverse strand, counting down.
TCGTCCATGAATCAGGTGGAGCAGAGCGTTACCGAGTATGTCGACGAGGTCTGGGAGGATGTCGTCGCCGATATCGAGCGGCTGGTGAGCTATCCGTCCGTGGCGGTTTCTGCCAATGCGGAGCCCGGCGCGCCGTTTGGCCGTCCGGTCCGTGACGCGCTCGATTGCGCGCTCGGCATCGCGCAGAAGCTCGGCTACCAGACAAGCGACGACGAGGGTTACGTGGGCATTGCCGATATCCCGGGTCGCGGCGATAAGCAGCTCGCGACCATCTGCCACGTGGACGTGGTGCCCGCCGGCCCTGGCTGGAATACCGATCCGTTTGCGATGGAGCGCCGCGAGGGCTGGCTGCTCGGTCGCGGCGTGATCGACGACAAGGGTCCGGCCGTGCTGTCGCTCTACGCCGGCGCCTACCTGCTCAAGCACGGCATTGTGCCGCGCTATACCTTCCGCGCACTGCTGGGTTGTGATGAGGAAGTGAGCATGTCCGACGTTCACCATTATCTGGAGAACCACGCAGACCCCGACTTTCTGTTTACGCCTGATGCCGAGTTCCCGGTCTGCAATGCCGAGAAGGGTCAGTTTGGGGCGACGTTTGTGAGCTCCAAGATCGACGGCGGACGCATCGTATCGTGGAGCGGTGCCGAGGCGAGCAACGCCATTCCGTCGCAGTCTATCTGCGAGCTTGCGATTGCCGCCGATGAACTGCCGGCGCCCGTTGAGAACGCTGACCGTTTGGAGATCACAGCACTCGATAACGGGCATGCGCAGATTTTCGCCCACGGTATTGGCGGTCATGCCTCGATGCCCGAGGGAACGATCAATGCCGTCGGTCTGATCGTGGCGTATCTGCGCGAGGCCGAGGACGCGTTTGGTGCCCGCGGCGAGCGCCTGCTGACGCCTGCCGAGCACGAGTGTGTCAAGTTTTTGGCTTTTGTGCATGCGGACGCCTATGGCCGCGGCCTGGGCATCGACGCGACGAGCCCCGCGTTTGGCCCGCTCACCTGCAACCCCGGCGTCATCCGTGTGGCGGATGGCCACATCGAGCAGGTCATTGACGTGCGTTTCCCCGATAGCACCAGTGCCGATACCATCTGCGAGCAGCTCGAGCCGCTCGTGGGCCGCTTTGGTGTGACGTGTCGCGTGGGTCGTGCCAAGGTGCCGTTCTCAGTCTCTGCCGACGATCCGGCCGTGAAGGCGCTTATCGATACCTACAACGAGTTTACGGGCAAGCATGCCGAGCCCTTTGCCATGGGCGGCGGCACGTACGCGCGCAACTTTGCCCGCGCCGTATCGTTTGGCCCCGAGGAGACCGGCCTGGAGCTGCCCGCATGGGGCGGCCAGATGCACGGCCCCAACGAGTGCGCTAACGAGGAGCAGCTCAAGCAGGCGCTCAAGATCTATATCGTGGCAATCCTTCGTCTAAACGAACTGGAGCTTTAAGGTTTCGCGGTTTCCCAATCTAAGTTGCGGTGGAATAGTTCCTAGAAGGGGGTGCGGACAGAAAGTTGGACCGCGGGGCGGTCCGGACTTGGAGTGGGTATGATGAATTGGACACCTAGTTAAGAGCGAAAGGTGTTCAAGATGACCCAAAGAAGAAAGCGATACGACAGGCAGTTCAAGGTCTCGGCGGCAAAGGTGGTCCTGTCCGGGGAAATG